>CAMHBN010000334.1 GCA_946183385.1 uncultured Ruminococcus sp. | reverse complement strand
ACCTCCGTCAGAGACTGTAAAAATACTGTTTTTCCTCGAATGCTTCCTTGTCGTAGGCAGCGGAATATCCGCGCCATTCCTCACGGCTGTAGCCGAGCAGGACCTCGAGTATATTCGCGGGAACGTACTTCTTCACGAAGTCCGAGCTCTCGGTGCATGAGACAGCCTCCTCAAGCGTGGAGGGCAGGCGCTCCGAGCCTGTATTTTTCTCGGGGAGCGCGAGCTTTTCGGCTATGCCTTCGAGAGCCGAGTATATCATAAGTCCGAGCACGAAATACGGGTCGCAGACGCAGTCGGCGGCGCGGAGCTCAACGGAGGTATTCTCGCTGTCGGGGTTCATACGGATAAGCTGGGAGCCCTCCTCGTCCGACCATATAATATCGCGGGGAGCAGTGAACTCGCCCAGTCTCGCGTATGAATTCACCGTCGAATTGGTAAACAGCGTAAACTCGCGGATATGCTTCATTATGCCTGCCGCCGCAGATCTCAGCAGCTCGTTGCCGCTGTCCTTGGTTTCCTCGAGCATATCGTTATCGGGGAAGATATTGAAGATGATATGCATACCGTTTCCGCAGTCATTGCGGAGCGGCTTCGGCATAAAGCTCGCGTGCACGCCGTGAGTCTCGGCGACAGACTTTACCGCCGACTTGAAGCTGAGGAAGGTATCAGCCGCCTTCAGAGCCGACGAGGCGTTGAAGTCTATCTCGTGCTGACCGCAGCCGCTCTCGTGACGTGAGGATATCGGGTGGATACCCATCTGCTCAAGGGTGAGGCATACGTCGCGGCGGATATTCTCGCCCTTGTCATCGGGTGCGACATCGCAGTAGCCCGCATAGTCGTGCGGCGTTTTCGTCGGCAGACCGCTGTCGTCCTTGCGGAAGAGAGTGAACTCGCAGGACGTGCCGAAGCGGAAGCAGTAGCCTGCCGCAACAGCTGCCTTCATCGCCTTTCTGAGGAAGTATCTGCCGTCGCCCTCGAAGGGAGTGCCGTCCTCGTAGCGGATATAGCAGAACATTCTTATAACTCTGCCCTGCTGAGGTCTCCACGGGAGAACGGTCATGGTCTGAGCGTCGGGGAAGAGGAAGAGGTCCTTACCGTTCGCAGCCTCGAAGCCCGCTATCTTCTTGGCGGTGATGCGGACTCCGCGCTCGAAGGTGACAGCGAGCTCCGATGAAAGGACGGAGATGTTTTTCAGTCTGCCCTTCATATCGCAGAACGTCAGCTTGACGAACTTGACGTCGTTTTCCTCTATATACTGCAATATCTCATTTTCCGAATATATCATTTTAGCCTCCGTATCATAGATTGGTGTAGCCCATCAGGTATTCGTCCACCTCTGCCGCTGCGTCACGCCCCTCGCGGATAGCGCGTACCACGAGCGACTGTCCGATGTGCATATCGCCTGCTGTGAATACCTTTTCAACGTCTGTATTATGCTTGCCGATTGCTGTTTTTACATTAGTGCGCTGGTCGAGCGATACACCGAAGGCGTCCGCCACATACTGCTGACAGCCGAGGAATCCCGCCGCTATGAGACAGAGCTCACAGGGGAGCGTTTCCTCACTGCCCGCTACTTCATTCATCGTGCGACGTCCTGTTTCGGGATCGGTGCCGAATTCGAGCTTGACAGTCTTGATAGCTGAAAGCTTGCCGCTCTCATCCTTGATGAACTCCTTGACGGTGGTGCAGTAGATACGCGGGTCGTGACCGAATACCGCGATAGCCTCCTCCTGACCGTAGTCGGTCTTGCATACGCGAGGCCACTGCGGGAACGGGTTGTTCTCGGCTCTTTCGTCGGGGAGCTTGGGCATCATTTCGAGCTGTACCACGGACTTGCAGCCGTGGCGTACAGACGTGCCCACGCAGTCATTACCCGTATCGCCGCCGCCGATTATGACGACGTTCTTGTCCTTCGCGGAGATGTACTTGCCGTCTTTGAGGTCGGAATCAAGCAGGCTCTTGGTGGTGGCTTTCAGGAAATCCACCGCGAAGTAAATGCCCTCGGCGTCGCGACCCTCAGCCTTGATATCACGCGGATTCGACGAGCCGCACGCAAGCACGACTGCGTCATAGCTGTCCAGAATCTCGCTTGCGGAAACATTATCGCCGACGTTTGAATTCGTCCTGAACTCCACACCCTCAGCCTTCATAAGCTCCACGCGGCGCTCGATGATGTGCTTTTCGAGCTTCATATTCGGTATGCCGTACATCAGCAGTCCGCCCACGCGGTCGGAGCGCTCGAACACGGTCACGCTGTGACCGCGCTTGTTGAGGGTATCTGCGGCTGCAAGTCCCGACGGACCAGAGCCGATGACCGCGACGCGCTTTCCGCTTCTTACGGCGGGGATCTGCGGCTGCATAAGACCGCTCGCGAAGCCGAATTCGATGATGGAATTCTCGTTCTCCTTCGTAGTTACGGGCGAATCATAAACTCCGCAGATACAAGCCTTCTCGCACAGTGCGGGACATACCCTCGATGTGAACTCGGGGAAGTTGTTTGTCATCAGCAGACGGCTC
>CAMHBN010000333.1 GCA_946183385.1 uncultured Ruminococcus sp. | reverse complement strand
TACGCCGTAGGGAGTGTTCAGGATCTCGTGAACGCTCTCCATAGCGGTCTCAGCCTGCTCCTTGGAAGCAAAGCCGGAAATTACAGACCAGCTCTGCGGGTTGAGCCACATATTAGCCTCGGGATCCTTCTTTGCGCCGACAACTATGCCATTATCGCGGATTCCGCGAATGAAGCGATCCTCGTCCCCGCACTTTTCAAGAGCATCTGCAAGCTTAGCCTTAGCGCCCTTGAGGAAGGTAAGATACTCATTATCACCGCGCTGAGAAGCGAAGTCCTCCATAACGTTCATAGCGTAATAAAGCTGGAACGCAACGAATGTAGATTCGCCCTGCTTGCCAAGACGGAGACAGTCATTCCAGTCAGCGTGAAGTCCGGCAGGCATATCATGGCTGCCAAGTCTTTCAAGTGAGAAGCGGATAGCGTTTTTGAGATGCTCATAAACAGTATCTTCGCCGCCGCCTTCTTCTGCATATGTGATAACTTCGTCGAGGAAGCCCTTATTTCCGCTCTCGCCGAGGTACTTTACAATAGTTGGGAAGAGCCAGAGAGCGTCATCAGCACGATAGGACGGATGTCCGGTCTCCTTAGCGTAAACGCTGTGCTCATCGTTCTCGTCAGGACAGGTCTCATGACCTGCATTGTGGTCGAACTTAACGAGCGGAAGTCCTCCGCCGTTGCTTACCTGAGCAGAGAGCATGAAGCGAATCTTCTCAGCAGCCATTTCAGGATCGAGGTGTATGATACCCTGAATATCCTGAACCGTATCGCGGTAGCCGTAGCCGTTTCTGAGACCGCAGTAGACGAACGAAGCTGCTCTTGACCAGATAAAGGTCATGAAGCACTGATAAGCGTTCCATACATTTATCATATTGTTGAACTCATCGGAAGGAGTTTCAACCTGGAAATTCTCAAGCTGACCATGCCAGTAGTCCTTGAGCTGCTTGATCTCAGCATCGACCTTGCCGGCAGCCTTGTATTCATCAAGGATAACAGCAGACTCAGCGTCATTGCGCTTGCCCATGATAAAGATGAATTCCTTTGTCTCGCCGGGAGCAAGAGTGATGTCGCTCTGGAGCGCACCGCATGAATTCGAGTTATAGTTCATAGCGTTATTGCACTTTCCGGACTCAACTGCAATAGGGTTCGAGAAAGTTCTGTAAGGTCCGATGAAATCGCTGAGAGAGCCGTTGTAAGCTGTAACAGGCTGACCGACCATACCGAAGAAACGCTCCTCATGATTTGAGCCTGTCTCATCGAAGCCGGTATTCTCATTCATATGCTGAATGATCTTGTTGCCGCCCTCAAAGCTTGTACGTGTAATGAAGAGGGTGTACTGGAGATTCACCTGATCCTGCTCATAGTTAGGCTCGTTTGTGAATTCGACCATACCGTAAACGGAAAGATCTCTCTCCTTGTCGGAAGCATTTGTGACTTTAGCTCTCCATACCTCATAGGTCTTGCCGTAAGGAACATAATAAGTTGCCTCAGACTTTATACCCTCATATTCTGCTGAAATGACAGTATATGCAGTACCGTGGCGGCACTCGCTCTTGTACTTGTCAAGAGGCTTGCCGACAGGCTGCCATGAAGCCGACCAGTAATCGGCGGTCGCATTGTCGCGGATATAGATATAACGTCCCGGGAGCGCCATCTGTGAATTGAAGCGGAAACGTGAGATACGTCCGTTAGCGCCGGATTTAACAAAGCTGTAACCGGCAGCATTATTAGAGATCATAGCGCCGTATTCGGGATCGCCGAGATAGTTTGCCCAAGGGGCAGGTGTAGCTGGATTAGTAATAACATATTCCTTGTTTTCAAGGTCGAAATGTCCATACTGCATAAGATTTCTCCTTTAATAAAAGCAATGTTTTTCATGTTTGGAGGAAGTGCCTGTCCTCTCAAAATAAAGATATACTGATTATAACATTAATCCGTAGAATTTTCAAGGGCTTTCCGATAATTTTCCGGAGATTAAATCATTTGCCCTGTTTTGTTTTCAGCTTGCGGATAGTATAGCCTTCATTTATCTTCATAACGCCGCGCTCGATAGCGAGAGCATAGTCGGGGATGTCTCTTGTTACGGTAGTTCCGGCAGCAGTGTAAACAGCCTTTCCGAGCTTTACAGGTGCGATCAGGTTGGTATTGCAGCCGACAAAGCTGTTATCACCGATAACGCAGCGGTTCTTGGTTATACCGTCATAGTTTACGGTAACAGTTCCGCAGCCGATATTGACCTTTCTGCCGATGTCGCTGTCGCCGATATAAGCAAGGTGAGCGATAGCAGTCTTCTCGCCTACTGACGAATTCTTGACCTCGACAAAATCACCTATTTTAGCATTCTTTCCGATATGGCAATCAGGTCTGATATGTACGAACGGACCTACATTTACACCCTCAGCAACCTCAGAATCATATATCTGAGCAGTATTAACGATCGTCTCGTCCCCTACTGTACTGTTCTCGATGACAACATTCGGACCTATCTTGCAGCGAGCACCTATTTTAGTCTTGCCGCGGAG
>CAMHBN010000332.1 GCA_946183385.1 uncultured Ruminococcus sp. | reverse complement strand
GTACCACAACAAGCAGTAACAGCGGCGGTACAAGCAACTCCAATGACAACAAGACCTATCCTAACAATGACAGCCCGAATACGGGTGATGCTATGGCAGTAGGCATTGGAGTTCCTGCTTTCTTCCTCGGTGTTGCTTTCCTTATGGTATTGCTGAAAAAGCGGAATAAAGATGAAGAATAACTGGCTTTGAAAACGGCGCGAGAACAGCTCTCACGCTGTTTTCTTTTTCAGCGGATAGTTTTCCCCATTACCGCCACGCACAGCTCTGAGGGGCATTTACGTTCGTCTGTGAGCCTGTTATTCCAGCACATTCCTATTTTTCTTTTTCTGCTGAGTACGGCTCTGCTCCTGACGGAGAAATTCTTCTATCTCCCTCGTTGCTTCGGACAGCTCTCTCGACTTTTGATCCAATACGTCATACTTGGTGTTCATATTTTCCAGTTTTCCACGAAGTTTGGAAATATACTTTTCCAACTGCTCGACTGTCGGGATTTTCTTCGGGAACGCTTTTTTGAGTTCACTCTCAGTCGCTGAATACCGATACAGCTCAGCATCAAACTGGTCGGCATATTTCTTTTGCTTGCGCCCTTTTAGCGACATATAATGGTCGTGAAAAGGCTTTGAGTTTTGGTAAGTCCTGAGCCATATCAACTGCTGCTCACGCTCCTTGATCTCCTCGCTGATTTGATTCATCTTGCCGACAAGAGTTATCCTTTCACCGTAAGCATCAACGGCGGCAGCTTTCGCCTCCTCAGCAGTCACACCATACTTGGTGAGAATATTCATTGCCTTGCTTGTCAGCTTCATGTTGGTGCGGTCGATGCTGTCACGGATAAACTTGTTTTCCTCCGCCTGCACAGGCACACGGACGATTCTTGCTTTCGGCTTGTACTCCATAGCATTTTTGTAGTGGATAATACGGCTCTTTATCTGCTCCGTTTCGTAAAACCACCCCAGCGTTTTTGCTCTCGTCATTTTGGCTCTCGGATTGCGTTCCTTCTGCTCCGCAAGCATAAATTTCAAGTCGATCGTATGCTCCGGATTGTAGTAGACAAGTATGCCGTTCTGAGCGCATTTCAGCAGAAAATCTGCAAAGTCATCGCTCTCCTTGACAACTTGGTCGATAGCATATTTCAGCTTTGCTTTCCATGACAGACCTTGACGGGACATATCCCACTCCCAATGGCTCTTACCCTTGCTCTGTTCGGGGTTCTCAATAACAGATAAATTATTCTCCTTGCATAGCTCGTCCGATATGCGCCTGACCTCTGCCCACGCACGGTCTTTTTTCTTGCCCTGATTATGCTCGGTTTCAAAGGTTCTGCCCGTAACAAAATTCGTGTTATTTACAACGATATGGGCGTGGATATGGTCATGATCGGTGTGTATCGCAATGACATACTGATACTGTTCTTTCAGCAATCGGTGACATAATTCCTGTGCTATTTCCATAGCCTTTTCGGGAGTGACTTCATTGGGGGCGAACGACTGAATTATGTGCTGTGCTTTGGTGGTGCTTCGACTACTTCCGAAACCCTGTCGGACGGCTCGGAACTGTTCTGCTGCTCTGACGGGTTCTGTCTCGCACATAAAAGACTCGACAAGCGAATGACCTCTGGTCTTATTCCCGTCCACGATGTATTCAAGGCTTCCGCACACTGAGTCGCTGATCGAATGTAGCTTAGTAACTGCCAAATCGCATTCACACTCTCTTTCGTAGTAGTTATATCTTCCTCATAAACCCGTCCTGTTTTATTGGCACGTCGGGCTATCTGATTCACATTGGTGGATAAGGCTCTGACCGCACCGATTATGCCGTTCATATCGCCCTGATCCATCATAAGAACATAGTGGGCTTTCGCACACTCACGGACATAGCTTGACTTCTTTACATGAAGAAGCTCTGCCTGCCTGCAAATATGCTCCCACTCGGTATCATTGAAGCGGATATTCAGCGTATGACTACGGCACTGACCTCTGCCGTCCAGATACTCCTGCTCGTCTGCGGTAAGCTCATCGGGACTGACCTCAGATAGAGCCTTGTCAAGTTCCTCTTTCATACCGTCACGGGTATAATTTAAGGCAAGCTCCTCGCTGTCCTTGTGACCGTAATCACGCTTGTAGTTTTTCTCTGCTTTTGTCATAAATCTTTCCTTTCGTTCCTGACCGCATCAGCGGTCTTTTTATTTAGGGGTTTTAGGGGAAATTTTTCCCCTGACAAGCATCGTGATAAAGTCCCGTTTCTCCGAAACGTGGCGCATATCACCGTGCTTGCGAACTGAGAGTGCCGATTTTGCATCGGCACGGCTTTTACCGCCTTTCGGCGGTTTTCTCGCTGTTATAGCGAGAATTGGAGCGTCAGCGACTTTATCTCTTTTATGCCGCCGTTTTGGTCGGCGGTCATATCGCTCACGCTCCGCCGTGATGCCCTCGCTTCTGCCGACGATATTATTGTAATAAACCTCGGCGCAGTTATTGCGCACTTCGGGCGGCAGTCTTATGAAAATACTTCTCCATATA
>CAMHBN010000331.1 GCA_946183385.1 uncultured Ruminococcus sp. | reverse complement strand
CTTTACCGAGAGCTGCGGCTGTGCGGACAGTGCTGTCAGCGACATCTCCGAATACAAGGAGCTGAATATCGCCAACTACAACAGAGTAGAGAAGATATCGGCTTATATGTCGCTGTTCAATAAGCTTTCCTGCAATCTGCAGGGCTGCGCTTCATTCGATGACTATATCGCTTCGATAAAGGAATTCGTCCTTGATATGGATCCCGCGGAGTTCTACTTCTGTATCTGCAAGGACTGGGACATCGAGCGCCCCGACGAGCGTAACGTCCTTAAGAAAGTCGAGATACCGACGAAGTATACCGACGAGATGTACATCCCCATCGCTTACTGCAACGGAAAGTTCCACGACGAGGTCGATTCCATCTTCACGCGTGACCTCGTACCGCATATCAGCGACGATGAGGCGGCGGGCAAGGTCTACTATATGGTGCCGCTCCACTTCGGCGAGAGATGTCTCGGCTATATGGCGATATGCAACTGCAAGGTGCCGCTGTACAACTCGCTTTTCCAGTCGTGGTGCCTCACTATGAGCAACTCGCTCGAGAATATACGCAAGATCATCACGCTCGAGTACGCAGTACAGCGCCTCGGCAAGCTCTATACACAGGATACCTTCTCGGGCATCTACAACCGCAACGGCTTCGTTCAGGCGACTAAGGCAGTTTACGCTGACTGTATCAGGAACGACAGGAACGTTATGCTGATGTTCATCGACCTTGACGGGCTCAAAACTATCAACGACACCTACGGACATGACATAGGAGACGTAGCGATACGCTCGATAGCGAGCGTACTGCGCAGCGCCTGCAAGAACGGCGAGGTCTACTGCCGCTTCGGAGGAGATGAGTTCATAGTTTTTGCCGCGGATTCCACCGATGACGAGGCGAATGACCTTACAAAGAGGATACAGAGCTCCATAGATGTCATAAATAAGAGCATGGAGAACCCGTTCAAGCTCAGTGCGAGCATCGGATACACGATTGCCAAGCCGCATGAGGGCGAGGACATATTCCGCTTCGTTACGGACGCCGATAAGATAATGTACGAGCAGAAAAGAAAAAAAAAGCTTTCTAAATACCTGAAGAAATAACAACACTGTAAAATAGTAAACAGCCGTCCGAGTGACGGCTGTTTTGCTATTGACATATAAGTTAGGCAGTGCTATAATATAGTAGTAATCTTCAGGGCAGGGTGAGATTCCCTACCGGCAGTATAGCCTGCGAGCCATTTCTGGCTGATTCGGTGCGATTCCGAAGCCGACGGTCGTTCTTTGAACGTGTTGCATCAGTGCAACAACAGTCCGGATGAGAGAAGATGTCACGTACAATGTGATAATCAGCGCCCCGAAGGTATACCGCGCGGTATGCTTCGGGGCGTTTTTCGGAAGTGATATTATGCAGGAAGAATTCATGAGAGAAGCGATGGAGCTCGCGCTGAAAGGAATGGGTTTCGTCAGCCCGAACCCAATGGTCGGAGCTGTCATCGTGCGCGACGGCGAGGTGATAGGTCGCGGCTACCATAAGAAATACGGCGACCTCCACGCCGAGCGTGCCGCTTTTGCGGACTGCGAGTCGCGCGGAGCTGACTGCGCGGGCGCGGAGATGTATGTCACGCTCGAGCCGTGCTGCCATCAGGGCAAACAGCCGCCCTGCACCGACGCGATCATTGAGCACGGTATCAAGCGCGTCTACATCGGCTCATCCGACCCGAATCCGCTAGTTTCGGGCAAGGGAGTGGCTATACTCCGTGAAAACGGGATAGAAGTTGTCGAGGGCGTGCTGAAAGACGAGTGCGATGCGATAAACGAAATATTCTTCAAGTTCATAACCAAGCATCTCCCGTTCGTGACGGTGAAGTACGCGATGACGATGGACGGCAAGATTGCCTGCAAAACAGGCGAGTCCAAGTGGGTATCGGGCGAGGCGGCGCGTGAGAACGTCCAGCGTGACAGACTGAAGCACGCGGCGATAATGGTCGGAGTAGGCACTATCCTCAGGGATGACCCTAAGCTGACGTGCCGTCTCGATGGCGGACGCGACCCTGTACGTATTGTCTGCGACTCTACGCTCAGAACTCCGCTGACGAGCAATGTTGTCTGCACGGCGATGACTGTACCGACAATAATCGCGACGCTGGAGAGCGATGTTGCGGTCACTCAGCCGTATATCGACAAGGGCTGCACGATACTCACTTTCCGCGGAAAGAACGGTCGTCCCGACCTGCGGCAGCTGATGAAGACGCTATCCTCTCTGAACATCGACAGTGTGCTGATAGAGGGCGGCGGTGAGCTGAACTGGTCGGCTCTCGAAGCAGGCATAGTCGATAAGGTGCAGACCTACATCGCGCCCAAGATATTCGGCGGAGTCGGCGCAAAAACGCCGGTTGCGGGATTCGGAGCCGACAAGCCCGACAACGCTTTCATGCTTGAGACTATTGGAATCAAGCATTTCGGTGACGATATCCTCATAGAAAGCAGGGTGAAGAATGTTCACGGGAATAGTTGAAGAGGTTGGCACGGTCAAGGCTGTTCACCGGAGCGGCAGCAGCTCATACATAAAGATTCAGGCTGAAAAGGTGCTGAACGATG
>CAMHBN010000330.1 GCA_946183385.1 uncultured Ruminococcus sp. | reverse complement strand
CGCCGAGAGCGCTCAGGGACTCAATATCGTTATCAAATGATGAATAGGGACAGTTTGACGTTAAACGAAAAACTGTCCCTATTATAATAGTATAGGAGGAGCTATGATATATACGAAGCTGACTGTCAGGGCTATGCAGGTCGCATACTCCGCTCACCACGGGCAGACCGATATAAGCGGTGTGCCCTATATCTTCCACCCGTTTCATGTCGCGGAGCTTATGACGGACGAGTACGCGGTTTGTGCGGCTCTGCTGCATGACGTGGTCGAGGACACGGACGTCACGCTCGCGGACCTCGAAAAGGAGTTTCCGAGGGAGGTCACGGAGGCAGTGAGGCTGCTCACCCACGAGGAGGGCACTGACTACCGCGACTATATCCTTGCGATAAAGGAGAATGAACTTGCGCGTAATGTGAAGCTCGCGGACCTTTCTCACAACCGCGACAAGAGCCGTATCATCGGGATATGCGATTTTCCCGCCGAGAAGCTCGCACACTGGGACGAGAAGTATGCACTCGCGTTGAAACTGTTGAAAGACTGAACGTGTAAAAATTTCCATAAAATTTCAGCGGGCGAATCGTAAAAAATGCCATAGTGACAAACTTGCTTTTGTGTGTTATAATAGATACTACATCGAAAGTATTTCCCGCGAGGAGGCGTAACTCTTGGAATTCAAGGCAAACTGCGGCGTCTGGGGCACTATGTTCGGCGTTCCCTGCGTCGTTGCGGATAATTTTCTCAAGCTCGCTACGGGCGAGCAGATAAAAGTGCTCCTGTATCTTCTCAGAGCTTCGGGCAGAAGTGTTTCTACCGAGGAGATTGCACTCAATACAGGCGTTACGGCTCAGCAGGCGGAGGAGGCTGTCCTCTTCTGGCAGCAGGTAAACGTGCTCTCGTCGGATAATTCCATAAATGTACCGAAAAGTATAATGTCGGAAAGTGTTCCGCAGCAGACAAATACAGTTTCAGTAGAGGAAACCCTGCTCGTGAACAGCTCTGCCCTGCCGAGACGCAGGGAGATTCTCCGTCCCACCGAGATAACTGACATCATGAAGGGCTCCCCTGCTGTTGCCGAGCTCTTTAAGGCGGCTGAAAGCATTCTCGGTCATATCAACAACACCATGCAGAACTCACTGATATGGATGACGAACTACCTCGGGCTCAAGGCTGAGGTCATTCTAGTACTGCTCGTGTACTGCGTGAATATTGAAAAGACAAATGTTGCGTACATAGAGAAGATCGCGATGAGCTGGTCAGAAAAGGACATCAATAACCTCGAATCCGCTCAGGAAGAAATAGAAAGGCTGACAAGCTCCAATGACTATGTCGGCTCAATTATGAAGATGTTCGAGATGAAGCGCAGACCTACCACGAAGCAGCTCGATATCATCGAGAAGTGGCGTGCGGCAGGCTACGCGAAGGACATGATACACTACGCTTATGAGAAAACCGTTGAGAATACTGGAAAGCTCTCTTTCGAGTACACGGACAAGGTTCTCGCCTCGTGGAAGGACAGCGGTTTCCGCAATGCCGACGATGTGAAGCACGCGGAGTCAGACTTCCGCAAGAGGAAGAAGTCGGGTACTGAGACCAGCGAGACATTCGACGCAGAAAAATACAACTTCGTGATAAATAATTTCTGATGAGGTAAAACCTTGAAAAACGAGATATACGAACAGGCGCAGAAAATACTCTCCGAACGCCGAAGCAGGGCTATCAGCGAGAACGATATGCGCATACAGGAAATCAACTCGAAAATCCCAGAGATAAAAGAGATAAACAAAACTATCTTCAATTCGGGCAAGGAGCTTATCCGCACCGTTATTTCGGGCGATAAAGAAAATATCAATGCAAGGATAGAGGAGATAAAGCGCTCTAACCTCGGTGCTCAGGAGATGTGCAGAAAAATGCTCGTCGCCAACGGCTACCCAGCCGATTACCTCGATGTTCAGTTCTCTTGCAAAAAATGCAACGACACGGGCAGCGACGGCTCGAAGATGTGCGACTGCATGAGGCAGCTCTGCGGCAGGCTTATGGCTGAATCGCTCAATGAGAGCGCTCAGCTGACACTTTCGTCGTTCGATACCTTCCGCCTCAGCTACTACAAGGGTGATGACTACGCCACAATGGAGCGTATCCTCACATTTGCGAGGACCTATGCGGCGGAGTTCACTCCATCGTCGGGAAGTATCCTTATGTTCGGCAGGACGGGGCTCGGTAAGACTCACCTCTCCCTCGCCATCGCCAATGAAGTGCTGAAAAAGGGCTACAGCGTGCTGTACGACTCGACCATCAATATCCTCAACAGGATACAGAAGGAGAATTTCAGCTACGATAAGGATACCGAAATGCTTGACACTGTTATGGACGTGGAGCTCCTTATCCTCGATGACCTCGGAACAGAATACGAGAACAAGATGTACAACAGTACTATTTATAATATAATAAATACGCGTCTCAACCGAGGCAAGCCCACTATTATAAGTACGAATATGAATTTCAGACAGATCGCCGACCGCTACGACGAGAGAGTCGTGTCAAGGCTGACGTCTATGTATACCTGCCTTGAATTCCGCGGCGAGGACGTCAGATTACAGCAAAAACATCAGAATACCA
>CAMHBN010000329.1 GCA_946183385.1 uncultured Ruminococcus sp. | reverse complement strand
GCGTCTTCTTCCGATCTTCTCCCCTATATGCCGATTCCCATGCTTGCCGAGATGAGGTAGGGCTTGCCCTCCTTGGCGTTGTATCGGTTCAGCCTGCGGTTGATGTCGTACTTTATCTGCTCGGGCACGCAGTCTCCCGTGATGACCGCGAGCATCTCGTCTCCGCCGAAACGAACGCATATCGCATTATCGGGCACCGAGTCCCTCAGCGCCTCGGCAACGGTGCGGATAGCGTTGTCGCCGGCGCCGTGACCGTAGTTGTCGTTGATGTATTTCAGACCGTCGAGGTCCACGAGAATTACCGTTATCGGCACCTTCTCGCCCATGAGCTCACGCTTGCGCTGCTCGAACTCATTGTTGAAGCTGAGGCGGTTGTACAGTCCCGTCAGCGCGTCGTACTTGTACATCCTCTCGATCCGCGACGTGAGGTAGAGCTGATATTTAAGGTTGACATAGCCGCCGAGACCGCTTCCGATGGTGTTGACTATCTGCGGTATCTTGCAGAAATCGACAATGTCGTAGTCATCAAAGTGGAAGCACACGTAGCCGAGCGGCACGTTCATATAGGATATTACGTTGAATATCAGCGGATTTCCGCCCTCGAGCACCTTGTCGAGGTTGGGAATGATGTTTTCACGGTTGAAGGGGCGCTGTCTGAAGGTCGCGAGGTCGCTGTCGAAGAAGACGAACATCTCGTTCGGGAACTGCATACGGCTGCTTCCCGCGAAGTAGTTCTTGTTGCAGTCGATACAGTCCTTGTTGATGATGCAGGTCATATCGCTTATGGTATCGTTGAACAGCTTGCAGGCGCAGTCCACGATATCGGTGCAGCTCTGCATATTCTCGGCAATGGCGTTCAGTACCATAGTGTCGTCCTGATAGCGGTAGAAGCGGTCGTTGAAGCTCCTTATCACGCCGTCGCGCAGAGCGTCGTCGATGTGGTCGCAGCCGCAGGAAGTGTTTATCACGAGCTCGGGCTCAACGAAGTATTCACCCGTTGTCGTGCCGTCCTCGTAGAGCTTCCTTACAGCCTCTATCAGCTTCGGGACAGCAGCGGCGGCTCCGCAGTAGCTTGATGTCATACGCGGGATGGAGAGGTTTATCTCATCGATACCGTCAAAGCCCGTGACGATAACGTCCTCTGGCACTTTATACCCGTGCTCGAAAAATACGGCACTGGCGTTTATAGCCATGATATCGTTGGCGCATATAACGGCGTCGGGGATATTTCCCTTCGCGAGCAGAGCCTCTATGGCGTCACGGGCCGGCTTAGCCCAGAAGTTGCCATAGCTGACCATATCCTCCGTGAACTCTATTCCGTTCTCCTCAATGACCTTCTTAAAGACCTCCTTGCGCTCCTCGGAGAAGATATTGTCCTTGAAGCCTGCGAGGAAATGCGGCTTTTTAGCTCCGTGGAACTCTATGACGTGGCGCACTACCTCCTCGAAGCCCTTCTTGTAGTCGAAGCAGATACTGATACAGCCCTCGCGGGAGCCGTCTACCATTATAATGGGGACACCGTGCCGCTTGGCTTCGGTGACGAGCTTGTCGGTCAGGGTGTTGTTCTTGATCCTTTCGTACATTATGATGAGCACATCGGTGATCTTGTAATCCACAAGTCCGAAAACGGCTGATTCCGCGCGGATATTCTCGTCGCTCCAATAGAGGTCGATATTGACGTTGTAGATGAAAAGAGTGGAGTTTAGCCCCTTCAGTCCGTTATTCAGCTGCATAATGAATCTTATATTGTCGATGTCATTCAGTCGTGTAGTACACAGTGAAACAACTTTTCGTCCGTTCAGCATCTTCTCACCAGCTTTGAAATGAAATTTAGCATTATATCCGAATCATCATATACCATATAATAATTATATCACTGTTTGCTCACGATTTCAACTGTCAAATCAATAACAAGTTGACATTAATGGTAAATTTTCTGTTAACTTTTTGCGCGGTGTCCGCGCCGCCGATTCACGCGGTCGCTCGCAAGCTCGCTCACACATACAGAGCACAAGTATTTTCCCGCGTCTGTCACAATTGCAGAGATAAAACATTTTTAGTAGGGGCGGATATTATCCGCCCGCGCAGCAAAAAGGGCGCACAATTGTGCGCCCTTACTGTATTCTTACTCTTACTTTAATGCAGCCTTGAGTGCATCGACTCTGTCGGTCTTTTCCCATGCAACGCCGAGGTCCTCGCGTCCCATGTGACCGTAAGCCGCAAGCTGTCTGTACTGCGGCTTTCTGAGGTCGAGCATCTTGATGATAGCCGCGGGTCTGAGGTCGAATACCTCAGCTACAGCTGCTGAGAGCTTGTCCTCGTCTACCTTGCCCGTACCGAAGGTGTCAACGAGTATGGATATGGGCTTAGCCACGCCGATAGCGTACGAGAGCTGCACCTCGCACTTGTCGGCAAGACCTGCCGCAACGATGTTCTTGGCTATGTAGCGTGCCGCATAAGCCGCGCTTCTGTCGACCTTCGTCGGGTCCTTGCCGCTGAAGGCTCCGCCGCCGTGGCGCGAGTATCCGCCGTAGGTATCAACGATTATCTTGCGTCCCGTGAGACCGCTGTCGCCCATCGGCCCGCTCTCGGCCATCGCGTCCAGCAGAAGGTCGGCGA
>CAMHBN010000328.1 GCA_946183385.1 uncultured Ruminococcus sp. | reverse complement strand
TCAGACTACCTTGAAGGCTTCGCTGAAAAGTGCAGTGAGCTTCTCGAGGGCGTCTGCCGCTTTGAATACAAGCAAAAAGATACGTTATTTATTGACGCGTCGCGCGACGTGCTGACTTATATCCTTCTGTCTTATATCAGAAACTCAGTAATGAACGGGGCTTCATCCATTCGCCTCGGATTCACAAGCTCAGACGCAGAATGCTGCATCACCGCTGTACCCAAAAAAAGCAAAACATCCGGATTCGAGCATTTCGGTGACTTCCAGACCGTTCACAGCGATGAGATACTCGGCACTCTTGCCGCACGTATCGGCGCAGTGTACGAATCAGACGAAAAATGCATAAAGCTCACCTTCAGGAAGCGCAGCGATATTTCTGAGGCAGAGCTCCGTGCTCCGAGGCATGAGTACGAAGCAACGCTGTTCTCGGAGTACAATATTATGCTCGGAGACCTGAAAAAGGGCATTTCCGACTTATAAAAGCGACTATGTTGAAATAATGTTGAAATATAGCGCTATATAAAAAAACTATGAACAATTATCATTTTGTTCAAGGAACAATCACACTTTTTTGTTGACATTATGCAAAAACTGTTGTATAATATATTTGTGGATCTATGCTCAGGGGCTAATTATGTCCGTTTTGAGTCTTAATCTATCATTTATATGGAGCGTGAATACAACGGAAAATTTAGAGATCGAAAGAAAATTCCTTGTTGAATATCCCGATGTCAGCATACTTGACGTGAGGCGTTCTGCGTTCATAGTTCAGACCTACCTTTCAGACGGAGAGGGCGGTTCTCAGCGCAGGGTGCGCCGTATCACCGAAAACGGAGAAATAAAATATACCTACACGGAAAAAGTTTTCCGAACGGCTTCTGTCCGTGAAGAGAGCGAACGGGAGATTTCCTCAGACGAGTACGCAGAGCTGCTGAAACAGGCAAAGAGCTGCTGTACACCCGCAGAGAAGACCCGCTATGCCTTCGATTATATGGGGCAGATGTTCGAACTCGACTGCTACTCCTTTTCGGAAAGATTTGCAATAATGGAGCTTGAACTCCGCAGCGATAAGCAGAGAATATATTTTCCTGACAATTTGACGGTGCTTCGCGATGTCACATCAGACCACGCATACTCAAACGCTGCACTCGCCAACGCAGGAGCCTTCCCCGAGGAAAGCAGCTCCACTAACGCAAAGGGGGAGTGCTGATGGCTGAGAAGATAGTCACGGTCGATAACGCCGAGCAGCTTTCCGCACTTTTCGGTCAGCTTGACGGCAATGTCGCAAACATTAAGAAGCAGTATGACGTAAATATCGTCAGCAGAGACGGCAATATCAAGGTCATAGGCGAAGAGCCTGCCGCGAGCGATGCAGCGAAGGCTGTTGAGGCTCTGCTGAAAATGAGCGGACGCGGTCAGCCTCTGAGCGAGCAGACCATCCGCTACGTCACATCAATGGTAGCTGACGGCATAGAACAACAGCTCGAAGAACTCGGCGGCGACGGCGTATGTATGACCTCGTCGGGCAAGATAGTACGCCCGCGAACCGTCGGACAGAAACGCTACCTTGATTCGATAAAGAACAACACCATTGTCCTCGGAATTGGTCCTGCGGGAACAGGCAAGACCTACCTTGCGGTCGCGATGGCTGTCAAGGCTTTCCGCGAGCACAAGGTCAAGAAGATTATCCTTACACGCCCCGCAGTCGAGGCAGGCGAGAAGCTCGGCTTCCTCCCGGGCGATATGCAGGACAAGGTAGATCCCTACCTCCGCCCGCTGTATGATGCACTGTTCGATATGTTCGGAGCCGAGAGCTTCGCACGCTATATGGAAAAGGGCATTATCGAGGTCGCACCGCTCGCTTATATGCGCGGACGCACGCTCGACGAAGCATTCATCATTCTTGACGAGGCACAGAATACGACCTCAGAACAGATAAAGATGTTCCTGACACGTCTCGGCAATGACAGCCGAATGGTCATAACAGGCGACATCACACAGATAGACCTGCCCGACGTCCGAAAGTCGGGACTTGTAGAGGCTATGAAGATACTGAAGGGTATCGACGATATAGATATTCACAGATTTACGGAGAAGGATGTTGTCCGTCACAAGCTCGTGCAGGACATCATCAAGGCTTATGAAAAATCCAATGAAGGGAGAAAAAATCATGCCTAAGCTTAAGGTATACGTCAGAAATAATCAGTCAGAGGTGAAGGTGCCCGTCGGCATCCGCCTGCTCATAAGAAGGTGCTGTCAGGCTGTCCTCACGACTGAGAACTTCGGCAAGGACGCCGAGGTCAGCGTTTCCTTTGTAAGCAACAACGAGATCAAGAACCTCAACAAAATCTACCGCGATAAGGACAGCGTTACAGACGTGCTCTCATTCCCGCTCACAGGCGAAGACGGCACTGTCGAGATAAATCCAGAGACAGGAGCAGTTCAGCTCGGCGACGTTGTAATATCGCTTGAAACCGCCGTAAAGCAGGCTCAGAACTTCGGTCACTCGCTCGAACGCGAGATCGGCTTCCTTACTGTACATTCAATGCTGCACCTGCTCGGCTACGACCACGAAACAAGCCAGCTCGACCAGCGCATAATGAGGGAAAAAGAGGAATCCGTCCTTGAAAAGCTCGGCATTTCGCGTGACGTGACATTCGTAACGCAC
>CAMHBN010000327.1 GCA_946183385.1 uncultured Ruminococcus sp. | reverse complement strand
AGCACCCGCCAGCCTTCCTGCCGCAGATGTACAACTACGTCAAGGACGGCGAGTTCGACTGCGCGACCACACGCCGCGTCAGCCGCACGGGCGAGTCGAAGATACGCTCGTTCTTCGCGAGAATGTTCTACAGGATAATGAACAAGATTTCCCAGACCGAGATAGTTGACGGAGCTCAGGACTTCCGCTTCATGTCGAGGCAGATGGTCGATGCGGTGCTCTCGATGTCCGAGTACAACCGCTTCTCCAAGGGCATCTTCAGCTGGGTCGGCTTCCGCGTGCAGTATATGCCCTACGAGAACGTTGAACGTCCCGCGGGCACTACCTCGTGGTCGTTCTGGGGGCTCTTCAAATACTCCCTCGAGGGCATTATGGCGTTCTCGACTGCGCCGCTCTCGTTCTCGATATTCTTCGCCATATTCGGTGCGATACTCTCGGTGCTCTTCCTTATCGCGGGTCTCGTCACGATATTCTTTACGCCCGCTCTCGGTGCGGCTCTGCTCGTCATCGGAGCCCTGCTCCTCGTGGGTGCGTTTCAGCTCGGCTGTACCGGCATTCTCGGTATGTACCTCGGCAAGACCTACATGGAGGTCAAGAACCGTCCCGTCTACCTGACAGGCGAGACCGACGAGATGTACCGTGAGCGAAAGAAGAATGCAGGCAAGTAAGCCTCTGCGGGAGGTGATGAGCCTTGAATAAGCAGACAAGGCTGGTCGTGTCGTTCCTGTTCATCGTCGTGATCATACTCGCGGCGGCGATAACGCACTTCTACCTCAGCGTCCCGACGGATACAACGAAAAACAGCACGCAGACGGAGATAGTCCACAAGGGCGCCTCCGACAGCAGCGGCAACTATATATTCACCGACGCAAACGGCAGATACGGTCTTGCCGACTCCGACAACAGGATACTCGTCGCGTCGGAGTGGACCGACCTCAGATTCGCGTCCGAAAACAAGTGCATAGCAGTCAAGGGAATCGGCAACAGCAGGCTGTTCGGCTGCGTCGACTACGACGGCAGCGTCGTGATCCCCCTTATCTACGACAGAATTTCCAAGTTTTCGCTCGGAGACGGTACCTACTACTCGGCGGAAAGCAGCTCGGACAGGAGATATGTCCTCTACGACAGGCATCTCGAGCCGTGCTTCCGCAGAACGTGGAGCTCATGCACCGCTCAGGGCGCCGACCTCGTCCTCACCGACGGCGGCGGCACCTATACCTTCACGCACAGCAGCGACGGTCTCCTCTTCAAGCGTGCCGCCTACAGCGGCATGGCGATGGGCGCTTCCTACAGCGTCGAGATAAACAGCAGAGTCATGCTCTCGAAGCTCACTGTCCCCATGATAGAGGATATGACGGACATGACCGAAAAATACATCGAATACGCCTACAGTGACGACAATGAGATACTCTCGTCCATCAACAAGGGGAGCCGCGCGAAATTCTCGCCGCTCTTCCCCGACGACCACAAGCTGCTGTCGAAGTGGCTGTTCGGCATTTCCGATGTGCATATCTACTCCGTGAGAAGCGAGAACGACGTCCCCTGCTACGAGGTGACGTTCAAGGCGGAAACGGAGATAACCTATACCGATGAGAACGGAGAGCGCAAGGCTCTTCGCGACAAATACAAGGCGGCTGTGGGATTCAGCGGCAGCTCCGAGAGCGACCTTAAAGCAATTTACGGCTCTTTCGAGAAGGACGCGCCCGACTATCCCGAGCCCGAAAAAAAGGATGAAAAGCCCGCCGACGATGAGGCGGAGAAAAACAAAGCCGATAAGGCAGAACGGAGAACAGAAAATGTCTAAAAAAGTTGCAGTCATCATGGGAAGCGACAGCGATTTCCCTGTTGTAAAGTCGGCTCTCACCGAGCTGAAAAAGTACGGCGTTGAGTTCGAGTGCCGCGTTATGAGCGCTCACAGGACTCCCGCAGAGGCGTGCGAGTTTGCCTCGAACGCAAGAGCAAACGGCTTCGGCGCCATCATCTGCGCGGCAGGTATGGCGGCTCACCTTGCGGGCGTTGTCGCGGGACATACCACGCTGCCCGTCATCGGTATCCCGATGAAGTCAAAGGCTCTCGAGGGCGTGGACGCTCTCCTCGCTACCGTTATGATGCCTCCCGGAGTGCCCGTGGCTACCGTCGGTATCGACGGAGCAAAGAACGCGGCTGTGCTCGCGGTGCAGATGCTCGCTGTCGAGGACGCGGCTCTCGCTGAGAAGCTTGCCGCCGAGAAGAAGGCTATGGCTGACGGCGTTATTGCCAAGGACAAGGCTTTACAGGAGCAGATAGCCGCACTTTGATGAACAAATTCAGATACATATTTTTTGACCTCGACGGTACGCTCACCGACTCGCGCGACGGCATTATGAAGAGTCTGTACTACGCCTCGGAAAAGCTCGGCTTCGGGCTGCCCGACGACCTTGACCGCTTCCTCGGTCCGCCGCTCGGCGACTCGTTCAGGATGTTCTGCGGAATGGACGACGAAAAGGCAGACGAGGCTGTACGGGTATTCCGCGAGAGGTATTCGACCGTCGGGCTGTTCGAGAATCACGTTTACGACGGGATACGCGAAACGCTGGAACGGCTCAGAGGCGCGGGAATGTGCCTCGCGGTCGCAACGTGCAAGCTTGAATGCTATTCCGTGAGGATAATGGACAGGTTCGGTCTTGCG
>CAMHBN010000326.1 GCA_946183385.1 uncultured Ruminococcus sp. | reverse complement strand
GTCCTTGCCGCAGCTCACGAAAGTCGAAGCTACGAGGGGCAGGGTCAGCGACAATGCTGCCATACGTGAAGATCTCTTACTCATAAATTTCACTCCTTTATCTCCCATGCACGTCTTACCCGTTACCGCACAGCGGGGAGCCTTTTCTATGATTACATTATACCCTGAAAATCGGCAGATTACAATAACAGAGAATTGTCAGTTTCAAGACAAAAACCGCCGCAAATATTACTATCCGCGAAAAATTCTGACATTTTTCACGCTCTCCACACATTGCCTGTGCACAAAAGCGGCTCGTCCGAAGACAGCGACCGCACTATCCTGCATACCCGACCCGCAAAAAGCTAAAAATCACACAAAAAGGATACGATTTGTCATTGTTTTTTGCAATATGATAATGTATAATCTATAATAGGGAAATATTAGTAATTGCTCGGATTCGGAGCATATCTGTGCAGAGTAATCTCCGCGCGGCTCACAATTCCGAATCAGAAAAAACGGAGGGATAATCATGAACAAGAACATCAGGCGCTTCGCCGCCGCACTGACGGCTGTCGTCACCGTGCTCGGCGGAGCTTCCGCGGCTGTACCTGCGGGCAGAGTCGCCACAGCTGACGCCGCGGGCAGGCTCGTCGCCTTCCCCGGTGCGGTCGGCGGCGGCAAGTACGCCACAGGCGGACGAGGCGGACAGGTCTACCACGTCACCAACCTCAACGACAGCGGCGAGGGCTCCTTCCGCGACGCGGTGAGCAAGTCCAACCGTATCGTCGTGTTCGACGTTGGCGGCACTATCGAGCTGAAAAGCGCAGTATCCGCCGTCAGCAACATCACCATCGCAGGACAGACTGCCCCGGGCGGCGCGGGCATAACGCTCAAAAACTACAAAATGGCTTTCGGCGGCGACAATATCATCTGCCGCTATCTGAGCTCCCGCCCCGGTCCGTACAACGCCACAAGCTCGGGCAACGACGCCTGGGGAGGCTCCAAGGGCGCGAACTGCATCGTTGACCACTGCTCCATTGGCTGGGCTTCCGACGAGCAGTGGGGACTCTACTCCAACAATAACAACTACACCGTGCAGTATACCGTCATCGGTCCCGCTAACTCGTGGGGCGGACACGACAAGGGCATACACGGCTTCGGCATTATGATGGGCAACAGCTCGCTCACCTACGACCACAACCTCATCATACACCACGTGTCGCGAAATTTCCGCGGCAAGATCCCCGGGACAGGCGTTGCTGACTTCACCAACAACGTCATCTACGACTGGGGCTACCAGACCGCATACGGCACTATCGGGCACGTCAACTACGTGAACAACACCCTCAAGGCGGGCAACTCCACCACGGGCGGCTACAATTATATCCACGTTGACAGCACCACCAGTCCGCAGAATTTCAAGGTCTACTGCGCTGGCAACCGCCTCATCAACAAGGACGGCTCGCTCCACGGCATAACCTACAACAACTGGGACGGCATCACCGTCAAGGACGGTATCGGCATCACCAAGGACAACCTCAAAACGTCCGCGCCGTTCGCTATCGACAACAACGGCGAGAACGTCTCCACCGCGACCACCTGCGAGAGCGCCGCGGATTCCTACGAGCACGTTATCAGCTACGCGGGCAACGGCATTTCTCCCGACAAGCGAACGGCTATCGACCGGCAGTGCGCCGCCGACGCCAAGAACGGCACGGGCACGTGCTCGGGTACTGCCGCCTATGACGGCTCGGTGTCCGACCTCAACAAGTACAGCATAAAGTGCGGCGTGACCTACTCCTACCCCGCCGCCGTCACCAAGAAGGAGATAACCGACTCCGACAACGACGGCATGGCTGACGACTGGGAGAGCGCACGCGGGCTCGACCCGACAGACCCCACCGATTACGCGGGCGACTACTGCGGTCAGGGCTATATGAACATCGAGTACTACATCAACGACCTCACCGTCAACTCCTTCCCCGAGGGCGTTGTCAAGCTCTCGCCCGAGAGCGATACTCCGCCTCAGCCGTCAGTTCCCGCAGTATCGGCGTTTGAGACCATCGAGGCTGAATCGTATGCCGAGCAGGAAGGCATCAAGACCGAGGACACCGCAGGCGGCGGGCAGAACATCGGCTTCGTCGAGAACGGCGACTGGGCTATGTACCGCAAGGTCGATTTCGGCGACGGAGCATACAGCTTCAAGGGCAATATCGCGGGAAATGCCGCGGGCATCGAGCTCTACCTCGACAGCATGAACGGCTCTCCTGCCGCGAAGATAAGCTTCACGGGCACGTCGGGCTTCACCGACTATCAGCCGTTTGAAGCCAATATCCCCGCAATTTCGGGTATACACAACCTGTACGTGAAATTCACGGGCGGCGAGGGCTACCTCCTCAATATGGACAGCTTCGTTTTCAGCGAGCAGAAGATACCGCTCGGCGGCGACCTCTTCAAGGACGTTCAGGTCAGCGAGAATGCGCTCCCCGACTCGTGGAGCATAGGCAAGAACGCGAACACGGGCTCGCTGATATTCGGCGACCGCGACTTCACCATCGACCAGATACAGTCCAACCTCATCGGCGCGGAAATACTGATGACGGCGTGCAGTGCCAAGGGTACGACGGGCGACACCGTCACCTTCACCGCGGGAGCTGATATGACGCTCCACGTCGCGCTCGACAGCCGCGTCGAAAAGACTCCC
>CAMHBN010000325.1 GCA_946183385.1 uncultured Ruminococcus sp. | reverse complement strand
GACCGAAAAGGAGCTGCTCAACTGGGTGGAGAACGACAACGAGGATCAGTTTGATCCGTTCGAGCAGCAGAACGCCTTTTTCAGTCAGGCGACGGGCATCAAGACAAATGTCTATTCCCGTCTGGAGGTCGTGTCGCAGGGACATTCCGACTCCGCGCAGTTCA
Organism: uncultured Ruminococcus sp.; assembly: GCA_946183385.1. Lineage (GTDB taxonomy): Bacteria > Bacillota > Clostridia > Oscillospirales > Ruminococcaceae > Ruminococcus. The sequence continues at coordinate 2,530 of CAMHBN010000325.1, read as the reverse complement.
TGGTCAACAAGCAGGACTACGGTCTGTATAATTTCAGCTGCATCGACACCACCATCACTCCGCATGTCAAGTGGAACTATGAGGCGCCCGAAAGCGGACTGTACGCGATGTACGCCGATATCCACGACGGCGACGACGTGACCATCATGCAGAACGACGTGGCGCAGACGAGCAAGTACGGCATGGGACGCTCGTATATCGCGTGCATCGGCTACTTCAACAAGGGCGACAAGATCTCTGTCTACGCCGACCTCAAGCAGGGCTCGGCAGGCAACGCGAGGGTCTATGTCAATATGCTCAATAAGGAAATCTTTGAGCAGGGCTACGCGAAGCTGTCCGAGAGCGTACTCAAGACCGAGAGCCACACCGACAGCTCCGTCAAGGGCACGATCAACGCCAAGAAGGACGGACTGTTCTACACCTCGATACCCTATGAAAAGGGCTGGACGGCAAAGGTGGACGGCGAAACGGTGGATATCACTCCCGTCGGCAATTCGCTGCTTGCGTTCCCGCTGAGCGCGGGCGAGCATGAGATCACACTGACCTATTATCCCAACGGCTTCTGGCCCGGAATGGCGGTTTCATGCGTCTGCTTGCTGCTGTTTGCAGGCATGTGCGTCCTGACATATATCCTCAGAATCAGGATCATCCCCGAGCCTGTGTATGAATCACAGCTGGAGGACGAGGACGAAGAAGATCCGGAATAAAAAGAAAATGACAATCGGCGCAAGGCGGAAAGCCCTGCGCCGATTTTTTATGCGCGGGCTTAAAATTATTCACAAATCGCATAAAAAATTTCAAAATATAATTGACTGAATGGAAAAAATAGGATAAAATTAATATAACTATGAGTATCAATAAAAGGTGATTGTGTGTGAATCCGATTAAACAATACAGCCTGCCCGTCGCGGCGGCGTCCATGATCGTGCTGATAGCCGTACTGGTCGGCTGTTCCGCCTGTTCGCCGAGATGGTATTACCGGTTCCGCGAGGAGCCGACCGTTGCGCCGACGAGCGACGTTTCCACGGATACGGACGAGAGGGAGAGCATAACCGACAGTCACGGCTACAACAGCCTGAACGATAAGATGAAGAAGGCGTATCAGGTGCTGGATGAATATATACACCGCGACTACAGAGAGCGGTTCACGCTGGCGCTGAACGACGGCGACGAGCTTCTCAACGTGGTGGAGGCGTACGAGCAGGATCACCCCGAGGTGTTCTGGCTCGATACCGGCTCACGCTACGAGTACGCGACCTACAGCCACGGTCTGGAGGTCGCCCTGAGCTTCACCTTCGAGGGCGACGCGCTGGAGGAGGCGAAGGAGGACGTCGAGAAAGCCGTTAGCGACATCATCAAGGGCGCGCCCGAAAACGCCACCGATTACGAGATGGAGCTTTACCTTAACGAGTGGATCATCTACCACTGCTCCTACGATAAGGAAGGACCGCAGCGGCATACGGTATACGGCTCCCTGATTCAGGGAAGAGCGGTGTGCGACGGCTACGCGAAGGCGTTCCAGCTTTTGTGTCACCGTATGGGCATCGACTGCGTGACCATCGAGGGCACGGCGACCGAGTTTGAAAGCAGACTCGATGAAAGCGGCGACGACGGACATATGTGGAACTGCATCCGGCTGGGAGACGACTGGTACCATGTGGACGTCACCTGGAACGACGGCGACGTGCATATCCAGAAATACGCGTTCCTCAACCTCAGCACCGAGGAGATCGAGCGCACGCATTCCATCAGTCCGCTTTTCGGAGATGCAAGCCCCGACGACTACGACTATCTCAACACCTTTGTACCCGAATGCACCGGCATGGAGTACAACTACTTCTACAAGAGCTGTCCGTGCATCACCGACCTCGATGACGACTCGGAGGTCATCGCCGCGCTGATAGAGGCGGCAAAGAAGCGCACCCTGTATCTGGACGTCCGCATCGACAGCTCGCTGGACTATGACGAGACCACACAGGCAATATCCGAGAGCTACGGTTACCGCTGGCTCGAGGCAGCAAACATGTATAACAATGATGAACCCGAAATCTCCGCGGACAGCAAATATATTGTCTATAAGGAGATCAATGTCATCACCTTCAATTTAGCGTATGAATAAGAAAATCATTTCACTCATTTCCATTTTTGCCGCAGCGCTGTTATTATGCGGCTGCGACCCTTTGGAAGCGCTGACTAATTTTCTGGATGATGTAAAGCCCGACAACCCCGCGCTGACAAGCGAGGTAGCGGAGCACCGCAAGACGCTGACGGGCTGCGGCTATGAGGCGTTGAAAACCGAAGCGGAGCGCGACGCCTACGCCACGGTGGATTATCTTGCGCAGAGGGGCAGCAGCACCATATTCATGCTCGACAACGACGGCACGCCCTCAAAAATGGGAGATATCATCGACCTGTACAAGGGCGACCATCCCGAGGTATTCTGGCTTGACGACAGCGGCGGCTATGAGTATACCAAACACGATACCTACACGGAAATCAGGCTTCTCTATTCGTTCGAGGGAGAGGAGCT
>CAMHBN010000324.1 GCA_946183385.1 uncultured Ruminococcus sp. | reverse complement strand
ACAAAGTTCAGAATTATTTTTTCAATAATCAACGGTTTTCCGTTGCAAAAGTGCCTTTTCCGCACCCCTTACAGAGGGGCACAGCGCTCCTCGGTGCGGATACGCTCAGAAAGGAGTATACTTTGAACTGGATACGCAATGAAAGATTTGTCAGCTTCAAGAACGGCAGGACTGTAGTCCTTGCGGAGGTAATGGCAGATTCGGTCGGCGACCTCCCCGATGTGAACGACATCACAGGCAAGATACTTGCGATGGGCTCTACGGCTCTCGACATCAACACGGGAGACTGGTACTGCCTCAACAGCTCGGGCTTGTGGAAGAAGCAGAAATCGGCAAGCCCGCTCGGCACACCGACATCAACGATAATAATGGGCATCTCTGCGGGAGTACCGGTCATCGGAGAGCTCACAGAACAGGAGGAATAATGATATGGCAATAGCACAGTTCCGACAGGGAAGCGGTTCGACTGACCTGTCAGCATTTTATCAGTGGCTCAGCGCCAACAGCACAGGCACTTTCCTTGAAGGGCTCACAATGGCGAACACCACGACCACTAACACACACGACACTATCACAATAAGCGATTCGGGTGAAACGGTGACGATAATGGCGAATCAGGGAAACCACGTTCCCGTGTTTGAATACACAACGGGGGACTATGTCGTTGAATACGGCACGCAGGCTGCTACGGGAGCGACCGCCTATGTCACGGGTGCACTGCTCTGCAGCAAGGGGCTTATCATACAGTACGTCGGCTCCTATCTTTCCTACAGCGATGTCAACTACTACGGTATCGCGATAACCGTCGACAGCAACGGCAAGCTTGCCTCAATAACCAATCAGAGCCTGATACCCGCTCAGGACGAGACGATAACCACATGGAACGCGGTCGCGGCAGGCTCAACTGACAATGCACAGCGCAAGTGCCGTCCCCTTTTCGGAGCGAGCCTAACGTCGCTGGCACAGATAACGGCACAGGGCATAGACAACACGCTCACTCTGCCTTATGCGTACGCCGCGATATCGACGCAGATAAACGCTGAGGGACTCTATTCCGTCCTCATTGACGGAGCGTCCTATATCAGCAACGGCGTGTGGTATATCAGGGACGCCGAGTAACAAAAAAGACGTACAGGGAAATCCCTGTACGTCTACATATCCGTTTAATAAGCTTTGCCCCAGTATACCATATGCTTGGCGGGCTTGCCGCAGCATACGCACACGTCGGAGAGGTGCTCCTGCTCGAAGGGGATACAGCGCGAGCCAACGCCCGTCTGCTCCTTCACGGAGTCCTCGCAGGCTTCCTCGCCGCACCACATAGCCTTGATGAAGCCGTCGCCCTGCTCGAGAGCCTTGTTTATCTCGTCAATGCTCGTGCAGGCGTAAGTGCGCCTTACCTGATTGTCGAGAGCCTTCCGGTACATTCCGTCGTGAGCCTCTTTGAGCTTCTGCTCTGTGGCAGTCTCAAGGTCAGCGAGAGCTACAGTCGCCTTCTCGCCGTTCCAGCGTGAAGCGATGACGCAGTTGCCCTCCTCGATGTCGCGCGGACCGATCTCCACACGGAGCGGAACGCCCTTCATCTCGTACTCTGCGAACTTCCAGCCGGGCGAGTTCTCGCTGTCGTCGAGCTTCACGCGCAGACCCATCTTAGCAAGGCGGTCTTTGAGCTCGTTTGCCTTTTCGAGGACGCCCTCCTTATGCTGGGCAACGGGTATTATAACGACCTGTATCGGAGCTACCGCAGGCGGGAGCACAAGACCGTTGTCGTCGCCGTGAGTCATGATAACAGCGCCGATAAGACGTGTCGTAACGCCCCAGCTTGTCTGGTGCGGGAAAACGCGCTTGTTTTCCTTGTCGGTGTATTCGATGTCGAAGGCCTTGGCGAAGCCGTCGCCGAAGTAGTGCGAGGTACCTGCCTGAAGCGCCTTGCCGTCGTGCATGAGAGCCTCGATAGCGTAGGTGGAGACAGCTCCCGCGAACTTGTCGCTCTCGGTCTTCTTGCCCTTTACTACGGGCATAGCGAGGGAGTCCTTACAGAAGTCGGCATACACGTTGAGCATACGCTCCGTCTCCTCGATAGCCTCCTCGGCAGTCGCGTGGATAGTGTGACCCTCCTGCCACAGGAACTCTCTCGAACGGAGGAAGGGACGTGTGGTCTTCTCCCAGCGGACGACGCTTACCCACTGATTGTACAGCTTGGGGAGGTCGCGGTAGGAGTGAACGATATTGGAGTAGTGCTCGCAGAAGAGCGTCTCAGATGTGGGACGCACGCAGAGCCTGTCCTCGAGCTTTTCGTTTCCGCCGTGAGTTACCCATGCCACCTCGGGAGCAAAGCCCTCAACGTGGTCCTTCTCCTTCTGGAGCAGGCTCTCGGGGATGAACATAGGCATACACACGTTCTCGTGACCCGTAGCCTTGAACATACCGTCGAGGATATGCTGGATATTCTCCCATATAGCGTAGCCGTAGGGGCGTATTACCATACAGCCCTTGACGCTTGTGTACTCGATGAGCTCTGCCTTTTTGCAGATGTCGGTGTACCACTGTGCGAAGTCCTCGTCCATGGAGGTTATCGCGGTGACAAGTTTCTTGTCCTTTGCCATATATGTAGTCCTCTTTTCTGTTATAGTAACATAAGTAATTAATGTCTGCTCAACAACTCAAAAATGCCTTTATATAGCTTTTAAAAGGCATT
>CAMHBN010000323.1 GCA_946183385.1 uncultured Ruminococcus sp. | reverse complement strand
CCATTGCAAAAAGGGCATTTCCGAACCCTTTATAGAAGGGCATAACAAAAGCGGCAGGAACAAGTCCTGCCGCCCGATGTCACATTTCAGAGATATCGTTTGACGTAAGTCTTATGATACCGCCGTTTTCGAGAGCCGCATAGGCGGCATCGTTGTCATCGACGCGTATAACGAAGGATACCGACCTGTCCGACTTTCCGAGGAAAGCGTAAAGGTACTCGATATTGACGTTCTGCTCGCCGAGGATATCGAGCACACGGCTGAGCTGACCGGGAGTATCGGGGATAGTGATAGCCACTATCTCTGTCTCGGCGACAGCATAAGACGCCTCTCTGAGAGTATCCACAGCCTTTTCGGTATCGTCAACAATCATTCTGAGAATGCCGAAGTCCTTTGTATCTGCTATACTGAGGGCTCTGATGTTAATTGTATGTTTTTTGAGCAGCTTCATTACACCGGTAAGCTGGTTCGGTTTATTGTCCAAGAATACTGAGATCTGTCTTACATAAGCCATTGAAGTTCCTCCTTGCAGATATTTCCCTTTATAGTGGGAATTACTTCTCCTCGTACATTACGAGAGCCGAGAAGTCCTCGATGAACTCGTTAACGTGAGTCTGAGCGTCGTGGCAGAGACCTGCCGATGTGCTGTACTTGATGTCTATCACCTTAACGGAAGCGATGAACTCGTTGATGTCGTTCTCGAAGTTAGCAAACTTCTCGTATTTTTCCTGAGCGGGCTGGAAGCTTGTTGAAAAGATTTTTACTTTCATGATAATTTCTCCTTTAATATGAATTGTGTTATACTTCGTGACAGCTGCAAGCTGCCTGAATAACCGTTACTTCTTGGCAGGAGCGTCGTGGAGCTTGCGCTTGTCTATGACGCGGACTGCCTTGCCCTCGCTTCTTGCGATGGACTTGGGCGATACGAGATGTACCTTCGGGTTGATTCCGAGCATGGTCTTGATAGCGAGGGCGAGCGAACGCTCCTGATCCTGCATATCCTTTACCTTGTCCGAGAACTGCTCGGGCTTCATCTCTACGCTGATATCGAGGGTATCGCTGTTGTTGACGCGGTCTACCTCGATTATGTAGTTGGGAGCATAGCCCTCAGCGATGAGGACAGTCTCTATCTGCGACGGGAATACGTTTACGCCGCGGATTATCATCATATCGTCGCTTCTTCCCATGGGCTTGGTCATCTTGACGAGGGTACGTCCGCACGAGCACTTTCCCCTGCTGAGCACGCAGAGGTCGCGGGTGCGGTATCTGAGAAGCGGGAACGCCTCCTTGGTGATGCTTGTGAACACGAGCTCGCCGACCTCGCCGTCGGGGAGCACCTCACCCGTATCGGGGTCTATTATCTCGGGGATGAAGTTGTCCTCGTTGATGTGCATACCCGTCTGCTCCGAGCACTCGAACGCAACACCGGGACCGCTTGTCTCGGTCAGACCGTAGATGTCGTAAGCCTTGATGCCGAGCGACTTCTCGATGGTCCGGCGCATCTCCTCGGTCCACGGCTCAGCGCCGAAGATACCCGCCTTGAGCTTGAGGTCATCGGGAGATATACCCATTTCGGCGACAGTCTCGCCGATATATGCCGCATAGGACGGAGTACAGCAGAGTATGGTAGCCTCGAGGTCCTGCATGAACTGTATCTGTCTCTCGGTATTTCCCGACGACATCGGGAGCGTGAGACAGCCCACCTTATGCGAACCGCCGTTGAGACCTGCTCCGCCCGTGAACAGACCGAAGCCGTAAGCTACCTGAACAACGTCCTCCTTAGTACCGCCTGCCGCAGTGATAGCTCTCGCGCAGCAGTTGTCCCAGATATCAATGTCATTCTGCGTATAGAACGCAACTACGCGCTTGCCTGTAGTGCCGCTCGTGGAGTGTATACGCACGCATTCGCTCAGCAAGCAGACCGTAGGGATATCCGTCGCGGAGGTCTGCCTTGCTGATGAAGGGGAGCTTGTGCAGATCCTCGATACCCTTGATATCCTCGGGCTTTACGCCTTTTTTGTCCATGAGATCGCGGTAATACTTCACGTTCTCGTAAACGTGCTTGACCTGCTTTACGAGGCGTTCGCTCTGAAGAGCCTTCATATCCTCGCGGGACATCGTCTCGATGTCCTTGTCCCAGTATTTTTCCATTGGACTTCATACTCCTTATAATTGATTTCCTGTGCAGAAACAAAGATGTTATATCGAAAAGGCACATTCGCCTGTTCCGTTGTATACGCTGATACGGCTTAAACCGACTGTGCGTTGAGTCCGAGCTCGAAAGCCTTCTTGTTGAGGTCGAGGAATTTAGCGGGCACGCACTGCTCTATAGCCTTCTGCCAGAGCTCCATGGGATAGTCCATACGAGCCGCAAGAACGCCCATGAGCACTACGTTTGAAGCCTTCGACGTGCCTGCCTGCTCCGCGAGCGAGAGAGCGTCAACAGCCACGAGCTCCGCGCCCGCAGCTCTGAGCTTATCCACGAGGTTCTCGGGATACTCAGCCGCACCAGTGATAACGGGCATGGGGTCTATCTGCTGAGTCGAAGTGATGAGGTGACCGCCCTTCTTCAGATAGGGCAGACATCTTGCCGCCTCGAGAAGCTCGAACGAGATGACAGCGTCAGCCTCGCCCTTCTCGATAACGGGCGAATACACCTTATCGCCGTACTTTACGTAAGTCACTACCGAGCCGCCGCGCTGGCTCATGCCGTG
>CAMHBN010000322.1 GCA_946183385.1 uncultured Ruminococcus sp. | reverse complement strand
CAGGTGATGTAGACAAATGTCCACTGACAGATGTTGTTGATAAGGTCGAAATTTTGGAAACTATACAAGACGAAAGATGTAATACCACCCGAGGAACAGTATCGCCACGAAAACTTCATGCCTGCGATAATCGACCGCGAGACATTCGAGCAGGCGCAGGTGCTTCTCGAAAGCAGACTCAGGAGCGGTGTCCGTGCGAAGTTTGGAAACACTATCCACAGGTACTGCGGAATGATAAAATGTGCTGAGTACGGAGCGAACTTTATCGCCAAGAAGCGGACGGTTGCAGGCAAGTCGTGGGTGGAGTACACCTGCAACAGCAACCACCGCTACGGCAACGAATACTGCACTGCTCACACTATCCGCGAGGAGCAGCTCGATGAGATAATACACACGGAGCTTGTCATGCTCAGGCAGGAGATACTTGATTCGAGTAAAAAATACGACGAGATAGTCAAGGAGTGGAACAAGAAGAAACCGAAATACGATAAAATGATAAAGGAGTTCACGGAGAAGATAGCCATTCTGAAAACGCAGATAGAGGGCATACTTATGGAACATCAACGACCGCGAGCACGCTCCGATGTACAACAGCATGGTTGAAAAGCGCGAAGCCGAGATAGCTGAGCTGACGCAGAAGATTGAGGACTGCAAGAAATTCGATGAACTCAGCAAGAAGCGTCGGGACGAGCTGATGTCCACAGCAGAAATGCTGGACGAGGTGCTACTCGAACCGTACATCACCGACGCGAATATGCGCCTACTTGTTCGCAAGGTCACTGTCCACGAAAACGAGGACGGCAGCCTTGATGTATCGCTCGAATTCAACGGATACTTCAAGGATACGAGTACGGGCTGCTTTGAAATCAATGAATAGGTATGATAATAGCCGCAGGGGATGCCCCTACGGCTTAAATTTTTTTGGTGCACCTGACAGGAATCGAACCTGCACTCCTTTCAGAAATAGAACCTAAATCTATCGTGTCTGCCAATTTCACCACAGGTGCAATATTAATTTTTGTTGATTTTACACAAACGGGTTTGACGTTATATTTTTCAATGACGTAGCGCAAACGAAATCTCGGGCGTCTGCCAATTCCGCCATACTCGCGTATTAAAATTTGCTGTCGATTTGGACTGCCGACAGTGGACAGTTCTATAAATGCAATGACATAGCGCAAACGAAATCTGGTGCGTCTGCCAATTTCGCCATACCCGCACAATGACCGAACAGTATAATTATACCTGTTCGTGTAAAATTTGTCAAGAGAAAAAGCTACAGCCGCAGACGCGGCTGTAGCGTGGTTACGATACTTTTTCAGCGGCTCACTGAGCGTTGCCGCTGTTAGCCTCGGGAGCCTCGGCGGGCTTGTCTGCGGAAGCATCACCCTCGGGCTTATCCTCCTTAGGAGCCTCCTCAGCCTTCTCGGGAGCAGCAGCTTCCTCGGGCTTTTTGTCCTCAGCCTTGACCTCGTCAGCCTTCTTATCCTCGGACTTCTTGTCAGCGGACTTCTTAGCCTTTTCCTTCTTCTCGGCTTCCTCGGTCTTCTTGAGCTCTTCTTCCTTCTCTGCGCGGTCGCCCTTGGATTCGATATAGAGGTCCTCGTCAGCGAGACTTCCGACGAAATTGAGCTGCTTTACGGGGATCCTCTTAAGAGGAGAGTAGAGGAACTTACCGCACGAATAATTGGCGTCAACGAGACCTCTCTTTTCGCACAGTACCTTATTGCCGTCCTTGGCGCGCTTGCCGAAACGGCAGTAATCGCATTTGGGCTCAATATGTTTATCGAAGTATTTAGCAGTTTTAAAAATGGAAAAGAGATCCATGATATCACCTCAAAAAATAATATTCGCGATATTTTTGTGCATTATTATGCACTTCAGGGCAATAACCGTCTGATGGCAGTTATTCACGATACGTATATTATAACATAAATACAAGGATTTGTCCAGTGTTTTTTTAAAATTCACACAAAAAAATATAATTTCTTGGATTATCGGCGAAAACGCAGACGGTAAATATTTTAACGTCGGAACGTGCAGATATACTGCCCGAGAGGGATGGAAAAAATTGCAGAAGCACTTGCAATTGACGGTGGGTTATGGTATAATACAGGTATGCAGATATAGTATAGCGGTTATTACTTCAGTTTCCCAAACTGAGGAGGCGGGTTCGACCCCCGTTATCTGCTCCAGCGCCAAGCGGGCGCGCGCAGTTCGCGGTTCAGTTTTTCTGAGCCGCGAATTTTTTCCGCGCATGAAAGTTATTACCATTTTGTACAGCGGGTCCCCCCACGCAGGCGGCATCATTGTTACGCAATAAGAATATCCCCCTCGCGGGTCGAAGCATAGCGCTTCGCTCGGTGAGGGGGATTTTTTCTGTTACATTATCGTCTGCGGCAGCCTCAGGCTCTCATCTCATTCACAACAAGCTCTTCCGCAGCATCGGGCATCAGCGGTCTGCCCCATACAAAGCCCTGTATCAGATCGCAGCCGATCTCACGCAGAGTCTGTATCTGTTCCGCCTCCTCAACGCCCTCGGATATGACCTCAAAGCCCATGATATGTCCGATGGAGATTATAGCGGAAACATACTGTCTGGAGGACTCGCTCGTATTCATTTTGTCGATGAACGACTTGTCCACCTTCAGCAGGTCGGCAGGGAAACGGTTGAGATAGCTCAGCGAGGAATAGCCTGTGCCGAAGTCGTCGATAGCTATCTGGATACCC
>CAMHBN010000321.1 GCA_946183385.1 uncultured Ruminococcus sp. | reverse complement strand
CTGCTTCTGCCATCGGTGTGAATCCGACAATAACCTACGGCGACGCCAACTGCGACGGCAGAGTCACTATCGCGGACGCTACAGCCATTCTCCAGCACCTCGGCAACCGCGACAAGTACGGTCTGGTGATGCAGGGCTTGCAGAATGCCGACGTTGACGGAAATGACGGCGTCACCGCGAATGACGCCCTAGTGCTGCAAAAGGTTGACGCGGGACTCTACAAGCTCGCTGATCTTCCGCTGAAAAACGCCAATGTCAGCTGATATCCGCTTCACCATCGCTACGCTGGTCAGATACGCGGTCACGGGCATAGTCTGCACGATAATGCCGCTGATGCTGGCTTTCCTGTGGCGTAAGCGCACCTACGAGAGCTGGTGGGTGTTCATCGTTGGCTTTCTTGCATACTTATCGGCGGGAACGGTGCGGGTGATACTCCGATTCTTCATTTTCAGGGAGGGGAGCGTATTCACGACCGACCCGTTCGTGTTCTACCTTATGCAGGGACTGCTTTCGGGCGTCTGCGAGGAGACTGCACGGTATGTAGCGTTCAGGTACCCGCTGAAAAATAAGACTGCCCGTACTGCCTCGGTAATGTACGGATTCGGGCACGATTTCTATGAAACCCTGGCGGTGGGCGGCTTTGCGTCGTTCCACTACGTCCTCGACGGCATAGACTGGAACAACCTCGGCGAGGCTGAGTTCACTAAAGGGCTCGACGCTCACTCCGCTCAGAAAATGCTTGAGGGAGTGGCTGCTGCCGCTGATTTCTCCTTCCTCGACAGCGTGCTCGTCTCGCTCGACTGCGTCGCGGGCACGTTCACGCACGTGGCACTGTCGGTCATCGTGTTCAAGGCAGTACAGACAGGCGATCGGAAGCGCTGGCTGCTGCTCGCGATAGGTCTGCACACGGCGGGGAACTTCCTGTGCGGCTACCTGCCGCTCTCGGATACGGGTATGCACCTTTTCAGCATATTCTGGGCTGCGGCGTTGGGCTGGTTCGCCTACAGGGTGTATCAGAAGCTTCCCTACGCATAAAATTGAAAAAATTAGAAATTACCCCTTGACAAGCGTCAGGGGGTATGTTATAATATTCAGGTATCGTGTATCGGTACTATTATCCTTGCCCGCATAGTGCTACGGGCGGAATCCAGAAGGAGGTGTACAAAAATGGCAAAGGTATCCGCAAAGTATGAAGTAATGGTTGTTTTCAGCCTCAAGGACGGAGAGGAGCCCATGAAGGCTCTCGTTCAGAAGTTCAAGGAGAGGATCGAGCGTCATGCCGAAGCTGTTGAAGTCAACGAGGAATGGGGTAAGCGCAAGCTTGCATATCCTATCGACGACGAGACAGAGGGCTACTACGTGATCTATACGTTCCAGTCGGCACCCGATTATCCCGCTGATCTTTCAAGACGTCTCAACATCGCTGACGGCGTTCTTCGCTCACTCGTAACAGTTATCGACTAATCCATCTTCATCGTTTAGGAGGCGCCATTTATGAATAAGGTTATTTTGGTCGGAAGACTTACCGCAGACCCCGAGCTCAGACAGACTCAGAGCGGAGTTTCGTCGTGCAGATTCACTGTTGCAGTGGACAGACGCTTCGCTGACAAGAATACAGGCGAGAGACAGGCTGATTTCATCAGCTGCACCGCTTGGAGACAGACTGCCGAGTTCGTGTCACGCTACTTCAACAAGGGCAAGATGATATGCCTCGAGGGAAGTCTCAGAACAGGTAAGTATCAGGATAAGAATCATCCTGAGATAACACATTATACTACCGATGTATTCGTGGATAATGTAGAGTTTGTCGGCGGCAAGAACGACGGCGGCTCACAGGCACAGAATAACACTTATCAGGCTCCCAGACAGCAGGCAGCTGCACCCCAGCAGCCCGCTCCGTCAAACGATAATATGTCTTACGGTAACTTCGGCGAATACGAAGAGCTCCTCAATGAGGACGATATGCCGTTCTGAAAACGGACTGAATCAATATTACGAAAGGAGATATTGTCATGGAAAAGGAAAGAACTTCTCGTCCTGCGAAGAAGCCCCGCAAGAAGGTTTGTATGTTCTGCGCAGACAGGATCGAGAGAATCGACTACAAGGACCTCGCAAAGCTCAGAAAGTGCGTAACTGAGAGAGCTAAGATCCTTCCCAGACGTGTAACAGGTACTTGCGCATTCCATCAGCGTGAGCTCACATCTGCTATCAAGAAGGCAAGACAGGTTGCTCTTATGCCTTACGTTAGCGACTGATATAAAGATTGGGGGAGACGTATACCGTCTCCCTTTTTATTTTGCCGAAAAAAGCGCCCCGGCTCTGCGGGACGCATGAATGTGTATATCCGCCGCTACGGCATCTGAGCGGCAGAACGTGCGCTCAGCGCTCTACCGTGCTGACCGCGAGCTCCTCGTTCCTGCGGAAGAGGAAGGAAATGCACCATACCGCCGAGATGGCTACGAGAATGTAGACCGCTCTTGCGAGGACAGTGCCCGCACCGCCGAATGCGAATGCAACGAGGTCGAGGTCGAAAATGCCGACGAGACCCCAGTTGATACCTCCGACGATGAGAAGTATGAGGGCGAGTTTATCCCACATAGATGTGACACCTCTTTTCGTGACGTTTATTCCGTGTGAAACGATGATAAGCGTCTGAGAGTATTATGTCGGAGAATCGGCGCGTTACAACAGGTAAATAATGTCAGCGGACAAAAAAAGACGCTTCCGAAGAAGCGTCCAAGGTGTGTGTACTGTCATTTTTTA
>CAMHBN010000320.1 GCA_946183385.1 uncultured Ruminococcus sp. | reverse complement strand
TTTATGCAGATCCTGTAGAGGACAGGCGTTTCCGTTATCTGAATGCGAAACATGAAGTCAGTGAATGGATGGAGATTCATGGTCAGAAAGGATTGTTGGAATTACTGGATAAGCTGAACAGTGGTGAGGAGTTTGATACCGCTTATTTCAAATAAATTCTGATTTAGCTTAGCAACATAAATATGCACAATGCCCCTGAGTGCTTTGTAACACTCAGGGGCAAAACTTCTATATAGGTATCTGCCTTATGCTTCGGGGATTTTTTTCTTATGCGACGGTGTGTCGTTGGTTCGACCGTTTCGATTCGGTATGGCACGCGGGAAAAGATTTGCCGTCTGTACAGGTGAACGAGTTTACGAGCGTCCGCGTGAATCGGCAGCGCGGACACCGCGCCGCCCCTACACAAAGCCTTGCCAATACAGCGCCGATGTGATAAAATGAGGTTAATACTGAAAACGGAGGTATACTATGTTCCGTATACTTGTGGTCGAGGACGACACAGACCTGCGCGGGCTGTTCTGCCGAACCCTCGAAAAGAACGACTTCATTGCGCTCCCTGCCGAGAACGCCGACAGGGCGCTGGAAATACTCGATTCCGAATACGTTGACCTGATGATATCCGACGTGATGATGGCGGGGATGGACGGCTTCGAGCTCACGCGCGAGCTCCGTGAGGCAGGCTATGACCTGCCCGTGCTCATAATCACCGCAAAGGGCGATATCACCGACAAGCAGGCGGGCTTCGGCTCGGGCGCGGACGACTATATGGTCAAGCCCGTAGACCTCAATGAGATGATAATGCGCGTGACGGCTCTGCTGAGACGAGCTAAAAGCGCAAGCGAGAAGAAGCTCACCTTCGGCGGGCTCACCCTCGAATACGGCACGTGGACTGTCACCGACACAGGCGGCTCGCAGGTACTGCCGCAGAAGGAGTTCCAGATACTGTACAAGCTCCTCTCCTACCCCAACCAGATATTCACGCGCCAGCAGATCCTCGACGATATATGGGGCATAGAGGACGACGTTGACCCCCACACCCTCGACGTTCACATCAGCAGACTGCGCGAGCGTTTCAGGGACAACCCCGACTTTAAGATAGTGACCATACGCGGACTCGGATACAGGGCGGTGAAAAATGATACCAACTAAGAAAACACTGGAGCACAAAAACTACAAGCGCCTCACACGGCGCCTCACGCTCGCGTTTTTCGCGACCATATTCGTCCTTCTGAGCGTGTTCCTGCTGATAATGTTCCTGCTTGAAAGGCTTGGATTCAGCTTCCGCACGGGCACGTTCTCGGCGTTCGGAAGCCTCAGCATTTACATCATCAGCGTTATCCTCGCCTCCGCGATATCCTACTTCGCGGTGTGGAACATCTTCCGCCCGCTCTCCGACCTCAGCAGGGGCACGCGCAAAATTGCCGAGGGCGACTACAGCGTCCGCCTCGAATACAAGGGCAGGGTCAGGGAGCTCGCGGAGACGGTCGATAACTTCAACTATATGGCGCAGGAGCTCGGCTCGATAGAGATGATACGCAACGACTTCATCGCCAATGTCTCGCACGAATTCAAGACCCCGCTGTCCTCGCTGAACGGCTATCTCACGCTGCTGCAGGACGACTCGCTCTCCGCCGCGGAGCGCAGCGAGTACATCTCGAAGGCGTATTTCAGCATCGAGAAGCTCAACGACCTCACCGACAATATCCTCCGCCTGTCGAAGCTGGAGAATCAGGTGTCGCTCGACGAGCCGACCTCCTACCGCCTTGACGAACAGCTGCGCGAGGCGATAGTGCTGCTCGAACCGAAATGGAGCCGCAAGGACATCAGCTTCGACCTCGATATGCCCGAGCTGACGGTTACGGGACAGCGCTCGCTGCTGTTTCAGGTGTGGACGAATCTGCTGAGCAACGCGATTAAGTTCTCGGACGAGGGCAGCTCTGTCACGGTAAAAATAGAGGAATCGGAGCACCATTACAAGGTCTACATCAGCGACAGCGGTATCGGTATGACCGAGGAGCAGCAGCGCCACATCTTCGACAAGTTCTATCAGGCGGACAGCTCGCGGCAGTCGCAGGGCAACGGTCTGGGACTGGCTCTGTGCAAGGAGATAGTGTCACGCTGCGGAGGCAAAATTTACGTCACGAGCAAGCCCGGCGAGGGCTCGGTATTCCTCGTCAGCCTGCGGAAATAGACAGATAGGAGGAAGCTATGTCTAAACGGAAAAAGCTACTTATCATCGGAGCAGTCGGCGCGGTCATTTTGGGACTTGCAGTCTGTCTCGCTGTGCGCATACTCTTTTTCGAGCCTCACGTACCCTCACGAAAGGACGATTTTTTGCCGCTGCTGAGCGAGTACACGCAGGTCGCCGAATTCTATAGCAGCGACTTTGAAAAATACGACGCCGACCGCCTCACGTATTATGAGACGTACTGCTTCACCGAAAACTACAAGCACTACCTCTCCCCCGACGAGCAGGTGCTCGACGCGCTGATGAAGGTCGAGGACTCCTACTACCTCGATAAGAACCCGCTCGAATGTGTAAATGTCAGCAGTGACTTCGTCTTCCTTTGCAGTGCCACGGGCAGAGCAGAATACGTCTATTCGAGAAGCGGAAAAAAGCCCAAGAGCAGCGACTGCCTCGGAGACCGCAGGGCTCTCGTGTACAAAATGGCGGATAACTGGTACTTTGCCTCCGTGCCCGATGATTATTTCAGCTGATTCTGCCGTGCTGTATTCGCTTAAACGGGCGGATAATATCCGCCCCTA
>CAMHBN010000319.1 GCA_946183385.1 uncultured Ruminococcus sp. | reverse complement strand
GTCTACGAGACATGGTGGTTCAGGCTTCTGTGTGCAGCTCTTATACTCGCCGCTGTTGCGGGAATAGTAATGCTTATCATCCACCGCAGGATAGCAAAGCTCCAGAAGAAAGCAAACGAGCAAAAGCTCCTCATACGCGAGATAGTTGAGGCGTTCGCGAAGGTCATAGATATGAAGGACAAGTACACGAACGGTCACTCCTCACGTGTTGCTGACTATACCGCAATGCTCACGAGAGAGCTCGGCTACGACGAGGAGACCATTGATAAGTACTACGATATCGCACTTCTGCACGATATCGGCAAGGTCGGCGTACCGCCCGAAGTGCTCAACAAGCCCGGAAAGCTGACCGATACCGAATTCAATATTATCAAGTCTCACTCGGCACTCGGCTTCAATACGCTCAAGGACATAAGCATTATGCCCGAGCTTTCGATCGGAGCAGGAGCTCACCACGAGCGTCCCGACGGCAAGGGCTACCCCAAGGGCTTAAAGGGCGACGAGATCCCGCGAGTTGCGCAGATAATCGCGGTCGCGGATACCTTTGATGCGATGTACTCCGACCGTCCGTACCGCAAGCGCATGAACTTCGACAAGGCGGTGTCCATAATGAAAGAAGTAAGCGGCACGCAGCTCACGAGCGATGTTGTTGATGCGTTCCTGCGGCTCGTAGATAAGGGCGAGTTCCGTGCTCCCGACGACGACGGAGGCGGAACAGTCGAGGACATCGATAACATCCGAAAGAAGCTCGAAAAGGAGCAGGCTGAGATTGACGAGAAGTCCGAGCAGAAACAGGAAAAGAAGGAAGAATAATGCGAAATGCCGCAGACAGCTTGCCTGCGGCATTTTTGTAAATATGAATAAAATGTAAATTCCTGCAAAAGCTATTGACAAGAGAGTGGGGATATGTTATATTGATGTTGCAAGATTAAATTGTATACAACCTAATCTGAGGAGGCGAGAGTACGGAAAGATATGACATTGCTGTTATAGGCACGGGTCCCGCAGGTATCTCAACCGCGATAACAGCTAAAATTCGCAACAAGAGCGTGCTTCTGCTCGGAAGCAGCTCGCTCAGTCCCAAGATAAGCAAGGCTCACAGGATAGACAACTACACGGGACTTCCCGCAATAAGCGGCATGGAGCTTGCTGAGCGGCTGAAAGCCCACCTCGATGAAGTCGGCGTTGAGATAACAGACAAGCAGGTAGGAGCTGTCTACGCTATGGGCGATTATTTTGCCCTGCAATGCGGCGAGGAAATGCTCGAAGCGAACTCCGTTATCGTCGCAACGGGCGTCGTTCAGACAAAGGCTCTCGACGGCGAGGACAAGTTTCTCGGCAGGGGAGTAAGCTACTGTGCTACCTGTGACGCCCGTCTGTATAAGGGCAAAAACGTAGCCGTTCTCGGTTACAGCACGGATTCGGCTGAGGAGGCGCTGTTTCTGTCTGAGATTGTTGACAGCGTGCTGTACTTCCCGATGAACGATAACCTTCCCGACGAGCGTAATAATATAAACGTCATACGTGAGATCATCGGTGAAAACAGTGTTACAGCGCTGAAAACCGATTCGGGAGAGTATGACGTATCATGCGTGTTTGTGCTCCGCGACGCAGTAATGCCCGACAAGCTTATCCCCGGAGTCGAGACTGACGGAGCGCATATTAAGGTCGATATCAACATGAAAACCAACATAAGCGGACTTTTTGCCTGCGGTGATGTTGCGGGCAAGCCGTACCAGTATATCAAAGCCGCAGGGCAGGGGAATATCGCCGCACTTTCGGCGATAGGCTACCTGAATGAAATAAAGAAAGAGGTATGAACTATGATAAAGGAAATCAAAAACAACGATTTTAACGCAGTAGAAACAGCAAAGACAGCTATCGTGGACTTCAACGCTACATGGTGCGGACCTTGCAGAATGCTTGCCCCCATCCTTGAAGAGCTCTCCGAGGAGTACAGTGACATCAGCTTCTACGCCTGCGACGTTGACGAGAACGGTATGCTCGCTATGAAGTACGGCATACAGAGCATTCCCGCTGTCGGAGTATTCAGGAACGGCAAGCTTGTGAATATGTCGGTCGGCTTCCGTCCGAAGGAAGCTATGAAAGCCCTTATCGAATCGGCAAAATGAGCAGGGATAACAAATACGATAGACTGAAGCTCGAAAACCAGCTATGCTTCCCGCTTTATGCCGCGTCAAAAGAGATAGTCAGCAGGTACAAGCCCGCTCTCGACGAGCTTGACCTCACCTATACGCAGTACCTCGCGATGCTCGTACTGTGGGAGCACGGCACGATAAGTGTCAAGGACATGGGGAAGCTCCTTTACCTCGACTCGGGCACGCTGACTCCTCTTCTGAAAAAGCTTGAGCAGAAGGGTTACGTCGAGCGCAGACGCGACAGCTCCGACGAGAGGGTACTCAATGTATCGGTGACGGAAACAGGTCTCGGGCTGCGTGAAAAGGCTCTCGGTGTTCCCGATAAGATAGCCTGCACTCTCGAATTGAACAGCGAGGAGCGAGCATTTCTCTGCAAGATACTGCACAAGCTTCTCGGCGAATAAATAGCAGAGATTGTCCCGAAATCGTTTAAATAACGGTTTCGGGATATTTTATTGAAAGTTTTTCTTGATTTTTTTTGTAAAATGTTGTATAATTATTTGGTTAATGTAAAAGAAACAATTGATAGAAGGGAAAAAATGGAAAACAATAATCAGAATCCGCTGGGATATGCTTCCGTAACGAAGCTTATGTTCAAATTTGCTATCCCCA
>CAMHBN010000318.1 GCA_946183385.1 uncultured Ruminococcus sp. | reverse complement strand
CTTTAATTATTTCAATTCCACTGCTCATAGATATTCTTGAGGAACAGCGTTTCCGTGTCCTCGTCGTATCCGAGCGATCTGTACAGCTTTTTCGCCTGCAGATTATCCTTATCGCAGGTTAGCATAATGACCTCAACGCTGTTCTCGTCGGCGATGCGGTCAATCTCACGGAACAGAGCCCTTGCAACGCCCTGCTGCCTGTAGTCCTCGTGCACGCAGACATACCACAGAGTCGCGACAGGATAAGTCCCGTCGAAGAGGTTGTAGCTGAGAATCATCGACGCATAGGCGACAACTTTCCCGTTGTGCTTGCCGACGATGAAGTGGTAATTCTTATCGTCCTTGCAGAGCCGATACGTCTCGCGGACATTCTCAAAGGAGACGAACTCTCCAAAACATCGTGTGCAGAGCTCAAACGCATTGCACAGATCTTCCTCACGGAGGTGCTCAAAAGTAACATCAATGCCCATATCAGTCAACCGCCTTGCGTATCACAGTACCCGCAGGGAAGGTCATATCGCACGGGAAGCTGAACCGCATCATCGCATGATTGGCAGTCTCTATCTGCTCGCCGTTCTCATCGAACAGCGTATCGAGCTTCATCTCAACAGGCTTACTTGACGGAGCAAGCAGCTCCACCGTATCGCCTGCAAAGAAGCGGTTTCGCTGCGTGCAGTAAACCTTTCCGTCCCTGCACTCGTCAACGACAGCGACCACATCGTAATTGCGGATATAGCCGCTGTTCTCATAATACTGGGAGTTATCGGGTCTGCCGAAGAAAAAGCCGTTGCAATACTGCCTGTGGCTGACCTTGTAGACCTCGTCGCGAATCCAGTCGGGGAGCTTGAAGTTGTACGGGTCCTTGTAGTATTCGTCCACAGCGAGCCTGTACGCATTCGTGACAACTGTGACATAGTACGCGGACTTTGCACGTCCCTCGATTTTGAGGCTGTAAACACCTGCTTCTGCGAGCTTGTCAATGTATTCTATCATGCACATATCCTTTGCATTGAGGATGTAAGTGCCTTTTTCGTCCTCGAATATCGGGTAGAACTCGTTCGGACGCTTCTCCTCAACGAGGTGGTAGCTCCAGCGGCAGGGCTGAGCGCACTCACCGCGGTTGGCGTCACGACCGACAAGGTACTGCGAGAGCAGACACCTTCCAGAGAACGACACGCACATAGCTCCGTGAACGAAGCACTCGATATCGAGGTCAGATGGCGTTTTTGCACGAATCTCCGCAATCTCATCGAGGCAGAGCTCACGAGCGAGAACAACTCTTTTCGCTCCCATATTGTAGAGCTCATTCGCTGTCACGTAATTGACTATACCCGTCTGCGTAGAGATATGAATTTCCATATCGGGAGCGTATTTCTTAATGAGCATAAGCAGACCGATATCAGCCACGATAAGAGCGTCAACCTTAGCTTCGACTGCCTCCTTTACGAAGCGCTCAAAGAAAGGAATCTCGTTATTGCGGGGCAGGGTATTGCAGGTTAGGTACACCTTCACACCCTTTGCATGAGCCTGCTCCACAGCCTTAACGAGCTGCTCGAACTCGAAATTCATCGGTGAGGAGCGCATACCGAACTGTTTGCGTCCGAGATATACCGCATCGGCGCCGTAATTGAGCGCCGCGGCAAGTCTCTCCTCGTCTCCCGCAGGAGCGAGGACTTCAAGCTTGTTCATACAGTCTCCTTATTCCTCTTCGGCAGCCTTCATTTCAGCATACTGACGGTCTCTTTCTTCAAGATTAGCGTTGTGCTGTTCAAGTGTTTCAGCGAAGAAGGTCTCCTTGGTGTAGATGTTAGCACAGAAGTAATAGTAATCGCTCTTCTCATGGGCAAGGACAGCGTCAATAGCCTCTGTACCGGGGTTGCAGATAGCGCCCGAGGGAAGACCTGTAGTTTTGTACGTATCGTAAGCGCTGACGAATGCCTCGTCGAAATATTCCATATTCGGACGAACGACATCATTAGCGTAGTTGCTGGTCGGGTCGGATTCGAGCTTGGGGAACTCATCGGAATGCTCAAGACGGTTCCAGAATACGGAAGCAACCTTAACCATATCCTCAGTCGAGGGAGCCTCCTTCTGAACGATGGAAGCTAACGTAATGAGCTGGTCGAGCGAGAGATTGCACTCCTTCATCTTCTTGTAGCGCTCGGGAGTCATCTTCTCGTTGAAGTTGAAGTATATCTTCTGGCAGACTTCTTCGGGCTCACTGTTCTTGTAGAAGTAGTAGGTATCAGGGAAGAGGTAGCCCTCCATCTTCTCGAACTTCATGGTCGAATCAAGCGGGAGCTGATCCTCGAACTCAAAGCCGAATCCGCCCGAGTTGAAGTAGAAGATGAAGTCGGAGGAATCGCAGACGCCCTCGTCCTGCAATATCTGCGCGGCGTCGATGAGGGTGATGCCTTCGGTGAAGGTGACCTGTATGGATTCGCCCTTCTCCTCGGTAGGTATCTTAGTGAGCTCGTCGATTATAGCCTCATAAGCCATATTCGGGCGCAGGAAGTGCTGACCCGCGATATAGTAATCATTGTTCTTTCTGAGCTTCGAGAAGAACTGGAAAGCCTTTGGCGACCTTATAATGCCCTCGTCCTCAAGCAGCACTGATATCTCCTGTGTGCCTGCACCTTCGGGGATAACGACGAGCTGAGTCTTATCACTCTTTCCGATACCGAGCATATCCTTGCCGAAGCTGATAACAACAAGCGCAAGAATGATAGAAACGCCGAAAATAAACGTCGTATAGATGATAACGCCGGGAAGTCTGCTGCG
>CAMHBN010000317.1 GCA_946183385.1 uncultured Ruminococcus sp. | reverse complement strand
AGACCGCGGGATTCATTGAAATGCTTGCTTCTATCGGTCACGAGAGCGTCATGGAGCACACAAGCTTTACCTTCGGTATCGAGGGTATATCGCGTGCTTGCTCGCATCAGCTCGTCCGTCACCGCATAGCTTCATACAGTCAGAAAAGTCAGCGCTACGTCAACGAGAACGGCTTCGAGTTCATAACTCCGCCCGAGATAGAGGCTCTGCCCGAGGCTAAGGCTGAGTTCGACCGCACAATGGAGGAGCTCACGGCAAGCTACGAGAAGATAGCTGACCTGCTCACCGCGAGCCATACAGCCCGCTTCATCAGTGAGGGGATGGACGAGAAAACTGCCGCTTCCAAGGCGCGAAAGCTCGCGAATGAGGACGCGCGCTTCGTTCTCCCTAACGCCTGCGAGACAAAGATAGTCGTTACTATGAATGTACGCTCACTGTTCAACTTCTTCGAGCACAGGTGCTGCAACCGCGCTCAGTGGGAGATAAGAGCCGTGGCAGAGGAAATGCTCCGCTTGTGTCTTGAAGTTGCGCCGCATATCTTCGCTTACGCCGGTCCGTCCTGTGTAGCGACGGGCAAATGTCCCGAAGGTAAGATGACCTGCGGAAAAATGAAAGAGGTCCAGGCTCATTATAAGGCTCTCGCCGGCAAAACGGAGGCTTGAATGCTCGAGTTCAAAGAGATAAGCATATCCGATAAAGACAGGATAGACCGTGCTCTTGCAAAGTCCGATTTTATGGGGTGTGAGTACTCTTTCGCGAACAATCTCGCGTGGCGGAGGCTCAACAACTCTAAAATCGCTTTCTACAAGGATTTTTACATCTGCGCTTCCTTCAACGACGGGAGCGAGCCGCCCTGCTATATACTGCCTTCGGGCGAGGGCGACTACCGCGAGGTCATAACAGAGCTCATGCGTCACGCCGAGAGCCTCGGCTTTCCGCTGACGATGTTCGGCTTCACGGATAAGACGCTCCCCATACTCGATGAGCTCTTCCCTGAGCAGTTCACGGCTGAGCTCGACCGCGACAGCTCCGACTATATCTATCTGCGCTCTGACCTTGCAGAGCTTGCGGGGAAGAAATACCACGCCAAGAGGAATCACCTTGCGAGGTTCAATGAGCTCGAATACGAGTACTCCCCTGTTACGGAGCGAGATTTCGATGACTGCATATTGTTCGCGACCGAGCAGTATAACTCCCGCGATAAGTCCGACCACTCGTTCATCGCCGAGCAGTTCGCGATAAATGCGTATTTCTCGCATTTCAACGAGCTCGGGCTGGAGGGCGGCATCATCCGTATCGGCGGAAAGGTATGCGCGCTTACGATAGGCGAACACCTCAACAGCGAGACGTTCTGCGTTCACATCGAGAAGGCGGACACATCATACAACGGCATTTATGCCGGTATCAATAACCTGTTCGTTCGCTCGGCGGCAGACGGTCACAAATACATCAACCGCGAGGAGGACCTCGGGCTTGAGGGGCTGCGCAAGGCGAAGCTCTCATACAATCCCGCGTTCATACTCAACAAATACTACGTTGTTTTCAAATAAACAGGAAAGGATATTACTATGATATACGTTTTTCTTGCTGACGGATTTGAAGAAATCGAGGCTCTTACACCCGTTGACCTGCTCAGACGCGCAGGCAAGCAGGTAATTACCGTAGGCGTCGGTGACAGCGTTATCGTCGGTTCGCACGGTATACCCGTTGTGCCCGATACTATTGCGCAGGAAGCTGTTCTCGACGAGGGGCTCGAAATGATAGTGCTCCCCGGAGGTATGCCCGGTACGCTCAACCTTGAAGGTTCGCCTTATGTACAGGACGCTATTGACTACTGCATGAAGAATAACCTCACAATTGGCGCGATATGTGCGGCTCCGTCCATTCTCGGACACAAGGGTCTGCTCAAGGGCAGGACTGCTGTCTGCTATGAGGGATTTGAGACTCAGCTCGACGGTGCGACGATCGGCGAAGGCTCAGTCGCTGTGGACGGCAACATCGTTACTGCACGCGGTGCGGGAGTTGCAACGCAGTTTGCGCTGAAGCTCATTGAGATAGCTGTATCCAAGACTGAGAGCGAGCGTATCTTCAACGCCATACTCTGCGAGAAGTAATGCAGGACAAGAAAGAGCTGCGGAAGAAATTCTCGGCGATACGCAAGGCTGCAAAGTCAGACGCGAAGGATATGGGCATAACGGCAAGAGTGCTCTCGCTCGAAGCTGTAGCCAATGCCGACACTGTACTGCTTTTTGCGTCGTTCCGTTCCGAGCCCGATACGTGGGCACTTGCGGTAAGTCTGCTGAAAAACGGCAAGACTGTGGCGTATCCGCTCTGCGGCGAGAACAACGAGATGACGTTCCGCATCGTTGACAGCATATCCCAGCTGCGCGACGGCAAATACGACATAAGCGAGCCCGACAGCTCCCTGCCTTGCCCTGTTATCACTGACAGGACGGTGTGCATAGTCCCCGGACTGGCGTTCACTGAAAATGGCGAAAGGCTCGGATACGGCGGCGGCTACTACGACCGCTTCCTTGAAAAACACCCTCAGCTTACGACCGTGGCTCTCGCTTATGAAGCTACCATAACTCAGACTCTGCCCTCAGAGCGGCATGACGCTGCTGTAAAATACATTGTAACAGAAGAAAGGACGGTGCTCTGTAATGAGTGACAACAGAGACGCTATTAATGATATTTTGAACGAGCTGGACAAGAAGAATGAACAGCCCGCTGAGCTCCCCGAGCAGCCCGAGGTCAGTTCCGAGCCTGTACAGGAAGCTCCTCAG
>CAMHBN010000316.1 GCA_946183385.1 uncultured Ruminococcus sp. | reverse complement strand
CGGCAGTCTCTTTCTGAGCTCCGTGAGCATTTCGGGATATGTGGCACCTACGACTGCTCCCACGTCGGAGTAGCCGAATTTGCCGACAGCCTCGCTGCCCCACTTCTCGCACATATCGCCCATTGCTTCGTATATGGTACGACCGTCGGCAAGCTTCATATCCTGAAGCTCACCGCTTGACGGGTTCGAGGTCTTGACCAGTACGAATATGCCCTTGTCGCGCTGACGGCACACATTGAGGAGCGGATTTATTCCGTCACTGCCGAGGTAACCGTTCACGGTGAGAGCGTCCGCACCGAAGGCTTCGAGCTCATTCTCGCCGACAGCTGTAACTCCGAGGTGAGCGTTGGTGTATGCCTCCATTGTAGCGCCGATGTCGTTGCGCTTGCCGTCAGTCATAACGAACATTCCGTTGAGCTTTGCGTAGCGGATAGTCTTCTCGAGAGTCCTGATACCGTAGTGACCGTACATCTCGTAGTACGCCGCCTGCGGCTTTATTGCGGGGACAACATCGTGTATCTCGTCAATGATAGCCTGATTGAAGTCATATATCGCCTTTGCGGCGGCTTTGAGCGTCCAGCCGTCCTTGTCGAGGTAGCGGCGCTGAATGAACTCGGGCACGTATTCGAGCTTGGGGTCGAGACCTACAACAGTAGGATTTTTCAGTTCGATGATTCTTTCAATGAGTCTGTCAAATGACATGGTTCATACCTCCGGTTTATATTTTGCGGACTCCGAGTCCGATATTATCTTGCGTCATAGCGGATAACGCCCTTAGATATGGTGACGAGCGGCTTGCCCGTGAGCGTCATTCCCTTGAATACGGTATTATGCGACTTCGAGTGGAGCTTCTCGGGCTCGACTGTCCATTTTCTGTTAATGTCGGCAATGACGAGGTCTGCCGTCTTGCCGACCTGTATCGCGGGGATCTCAAGTCCGAGTATGCGCCTCGGATTCACGCACATAAGCTCCACGACCTTGTTGAGACTTATCTCGCCTGTGTGATACAGCGCAGTGAGCGTTGCCGCGAGCGAGGTCTCCAGCCCGACTACGCCGTTCGGAGCTGTCTCGAAGTCTGCCTTTTCCTTGGCGGTATGCGGAGCGTGGTCGGTGATTATGCAGTCTATCGTGCCGTCCTTTAGCGCGGCGATTATCGCCTTCACGTCCTCGGGAGTGCGAAGAGGCGGGTTCATTCGGTAGTCGGCGTCACGCTTTTCGAGGAGCTTGTCCGTGAGCATGAAATAGTGCGGCGCTGTCTCGCAGGTGACCTTCACTCCGCGTGATTTCGCAAAGCGTATCATCGCGGCGCTTCCCTCGGTCGAGACGTGGCAGATGTGTATGCGCGCGTCCACCGACGATGCGAGTATCATCTCGCGGGCGGTGATGTAGTCCTCGGAAGCCCTGTCCATGCCTTTGACGCCAAGCTTTGCCGAAGTCTCCCCCTTATTGATTATGCCCTTGTTTATGATATTGAGGTCCTCGCAGTGGGAGGCAACGAGCAGTCCGTTCGTGTTCGAGAGCTCCAGAGCCTTGCGCATAAGCTCCGCATTTTCGACAGGTCTGCCGTCGTCGGAAATACAGATACAGCCCGCCGCCTTGAGAGCGTCGTAGTCGCACAAGCCGTCGCCCTTCATCTTGCCTGTGATACAGCCGACGGGATAGACGTCAACGCCCGTGCCTTCGGCTTTCTCGATTATGTAGCGTATAGTCTCGGGATTGTCACAGGGCGGGTCGGTGTTCGGCATTGCGAGCACGCCCGTAACTCCGCCCGCAAGAGCCGCAGAGCAGCCCGTCAGGACGTCCTCCTTGTGCGTGAAGCCTGGGTCACGAAGGTGTACGTGCATATCGAACAGCGATGGCATTAAAACGAGGTCGGTGCCGTCGATGATGTTCTCGGCTCCGAGTCGGATATTGCTGGCGACCTCGGCTATTTTGCCGTCCACGATGAGCACATCTGTCGTGAAGTCGTTCTTTGCGTCAACTGCGCGGATATTCTTGATGAGTAGTGATGACATTGTATCCTCCTTCTGCGGATTCAGCCGTATATCGCAACGGAATCGCAGCCGTCGAGCTCCGTTACCGAGACCTTTACCTTTTCGTTGTGCGAGGTCGGCAGATTCTTGCCGACGTAATCGGGACGTATCGGGAGCTCGCGGTGTCCCCTGTCTATGAGTACCGCAAGCTGTATCGAACGCGGTCTGCCGCGCTTGATTATGGCGTCTATCGCAGCGCGGACGCTCCTGCCCGTGAATATCACGTCATCGACGATGATGACGTTCTTGTCCGTTACGGAGAAAGCAATGTCCGTTGCCTCGTCGCTTACCTTCTCGGAGACATCGTCCCTGTACGGTGTGATGTCGAGCGTGCCGAACGGTACCTGCGTGTGCTCAAGTTCCTCGAGCTTTGCGGCGATTCGCTTGCCGAGCGGAGCTCCGCGTGAGATTATACCGACGACGCATATATTCTCCGTACCCTTGTTGCGCTCGATTATCTCATAAGAGATACGCGCGACGGCACGTCCGACGGCAACGTCGTCCATAATGATATGCTTTTTCTCCATAGCAGGCTCCTTCCACGAAAAATGCCCGTCTGAACTGACAGACGGGCATACTTACAGCTATAGCTATGACATAGTTATAATTATTAAGCAACACGCCTTGTCAACCTCACAGGATCGAATTAAAGGGTAGTTTTTTCAACATCAACAATTATATCATATCTTCGCTTTTTTGTAAAGGGGGCAGCGAAAATATTGATAAGCACCGTTATCTCCGTTTTGCCGCCTTT
>CAMHBN010000315.1 GCA_946183385.1 uncultured Ruminococcus sp. | reverse complement strand
GATTGTCGCGGAGGAGCTCCTCGGGAAGTCCCCTGTCCTCTCGGCCGAAGATGAGGTAGCTGTTGTTCGGGTATTCCTGCTCGCTGTGAACCTTGCGTCCCTTCGTTGTGAAATAGAAGAATTTTCCGTCGGGATTGCGCGAGAAGAAGTCGTCAAGTCCGTCGTAGTAGGTTATATCAAGCTTGTCCCAGTAGTCAAGCCCCGCGCGTTTGAGCTGCTTGTCCGAGACCTCGAAGCCGAGCGGGCGGACAAGGTGGAGTTTTGCTCCCGTAACAGCGCAGGTGCGGGAGATATTCCCCGTGTTCTGAGGTATCTGCGGTTCTACAAGGACAATGTTAAGTTCATGCATTTGTGTGCCTCACGAATAATAAAAAGTGTTGTATCACAGAATAGATACGGCTGCCGATGCAGCAAATCAATTACAAGGACTGAAAATAATGGATATGAAAGCTATCGTCAAGGGTATGACAGCGGGCGCGGCTGTAGGTCTTGCCTACTATGCTATGTCGTCCGCAAGCCCTATGAAAAAGCGCAGTATCAAGCGTGACGCGGCTAAGACTATGCGTGCCGCAGAGAGCCTCATACAGGACATCACGTCCGTATTCTCATAATCGCTATCGGGCGGATCGTATCCGCCCTTTAGTTTTGCTCGGGCTGGTTCGGCTGGTATTTGCTGTTCCGTCTGAAAGCAAGGTAGCTCTCAAGGATTATCACCGCGGCTACGGCGTCGATGACCGCCTTGCGCTTCTTGCCGCGGGTGTTAGTCTCGTTGAGGAAGTTGTGCGCGGAGACCGTCGTACAGCGCTCGTCCCAAAGCTTGGTGGGTATGCCTGTCGCGGCTTCAAGCTTCTGTGCGAAGAGGGTGCATTTTTCGCACCTCTCCCCTATTGTTCCATTCATGTTCTTCGGGTAGCCGACGACTATCTCATCAGCTAGCTGCTCCTTTGCAAGTGCCGCGGTCTTTTCTATGCATTTCTCGAAGTCCTTTTCCTGTATCACGGTCACGGGCGAGGCGATGAGCTCGCTTTTGCCGCAGACGGCGATACCTGTGCGGGAATCTCCGAAGTCTATTGACATTATAATCATATTATCACCAAGGCTTGACAGTGCCGATGATATCGCGCACCGAGGCAATTCCCTTGCTGTCGAGCCATTCGTTCATCTCGTCAACTATGCGCACGGGAGCATAAGGGTCTGTGAAGATAGCCGCTCCGACCTGAACGGCGGAAGCTCCAGCCATCATCAGCTCGATTGCGTCGCGACCGGTGGAAACGCCTCCCATGCCGATAACGGGAATATTAACAGCGTTTGCGACCTGCCATACCATGCGAACGGCTATCGGGAAGACAGCGGGACCACTCATGCCTCCGACATTGTTGCGGAGTATCGGGCGTCCTGTGTTTATGTCTATCCTCATGCCGAGGAGAGTATTTATCAGCGATACTGCGTCAGCACCTGCGGCTTCAACAGATTTAGCGATGTCAGCAATGCTTGTAACATTTGGCGAGAGCTTTACCACAAGGGGCTTCTTTGTAGCTGCACGGACTTTTCTTGTGACCTCAGCCGCCATTTCGCAGCTCGTACCGAATGCCGCGCCGCCCTGCTTAACGTTAGGGCAGGAGATATTCAGCTCTATCATGTGCACGTCTGTATCTTCCAGCTTTGCGGCTACCTCTGCGCACTCGTCGGGAGTCGAGCCTGCGATATTTGCAAGGACTACAAGGTCCTTTGTGAGCAGATAGGGAAGCTCGGTGTCGATGAAATGGTCGATACCGGGGTTCTGGAGACCTACGGAATTGAGCATACCCGAGGGAGTCTCAGCTATTCTCGGAGCGAGATTTCCCGTGCGGAGATGAAGTGTTGTGCCCTTTGTAGCGATTCCGCCCAGCTTGTCAAGAGGGAAGAGCTCCTCGTATTCGCGTCCGTAGCCGAATACTCCCGAAGCAGGGATAATAGGGTTTTTGAAGTCCACGCCGCAGACTTTTACAGAAAGATCAGCCATTACCAGAGCACCTCCTCAGCATTGAATACAGGACCGTCCTTGCAGACGTGGGCGAAATATTCCTCGTCATTGCGCTTTGTCTTGCAGGCGCAGCCCAGACAGGCTCCGATACCGCAAGCCATGCGCTCCTCAAGGGATATCTCGCAGAATATACCGTTTTCCTTACATATAGCGGATATGCCTTTCAGCATTGGCATAGGACCGCAGGCGTATACCGCGTCGATGCCGCCTTTTTCGGCAAGCTCCTTGAATGGCTGTGTTACAAAGCCGTGAATACCTGCGGAGCCGTCGTCGGTGCAGAGGATAGTTTCAGCGCCTGTCTTGCGGAGATCCTCCTGAAGAATAACTGCGGAAGCGTTCCTGAAGCCGCTGATAGCCACAGCCTTTTCGCCGTAAGCCTTTGCAAGGGGCAGCATTGGCGGAGTTCCGATTCCGCCGCCGATGAGAACCACCTTTTTGAAGCTGTTATCCACTGTGAAGCCGTGTCCGAGAGGAGCCAGCATATCGATGAGGTCGCCCTGGTTTAGCTTGGCTATCTCGGCAGTGCCCTCGCCGCGTATCTCGAAAACGATACGGAGAGTGCCCTTTTCCTTGTCGATGCCGCAGATAGAGATAGGTCTGCGGAGAGTATAGCCCTTTGCCCTGATATGTACGAACTGTCCCGGAGCCGCAGCTGCCGCCACCTCTGGACAGGCAATGGTGAAGCTGTATATCTCACGGGCAATAGCGGATTTTTCTTTTATAATGTATTGTTTGATTATGATTATTACTATTTATACTACTAT
>CAMHBN010000314.1 GCA_946183385.1 uncultured Ruminococcus sp. | reverse complement strand
GCTATCGCCGACGTTGACAAGACGTTCACGGTAGGCTTCGGCAGCGACGAGAGGTACAACGAGATAGGCTGGGCGAAAAACTTCTCCAAAGCCGTAAACATCGAAAATACCAGCAAGGTCATTACTCCAGAGGAGTACTGGGGAAGCCTTGAAAAGATACAGTATCAGATGGACGAACCGCTCGCTGACCCGTCTGCGGTCGCGCTCTATTTCGTGTGCAATATTGCCTCGGAGCGGGTGAAGGTCGTGCTTTCGGGCGAAGGAGCTGATGAGATATTCGGCGGCTATAACGTCTACAGTGACCCCGACGGCACGCTCTATGACAAGCTGCCGCGCGGGCTGAAAAGAGCTGTCGGAAGCGTTGCGGGCAAGCTTCCCGCGAAGAGGGGAGTCAACTTCTTCGTCCGCAAGGGCAAGGACGTGGAGGAGCGCTTCATCGGCAATGCTTATATGTTCACTCCCGAGGAGAGAAAGGCTCTGCTGAAAAATGCTACCGATGCTCCGTCACCTATGGCTATAACCATGCCTTACTTCAAGCGTGTTGCTGATATGGACGATGTCACGAAGATGCAGTACCTCGACCTCCATTTGTGGATGGCTGGGGATATCCTCCTTAAAGCCGATAAAATGAGCATGGCGAACTCCCTCGAGCTCCGCGTGCCCTTCCTCGACAAGGAGGTCATGGCGCTTGCTGAGCAGATACCCACGAAATACCGCGTTACCCACGAAAAGGGCACAGACGAGACCAAGTACATCACCAAGTACGCGATGAGGCTCGCCGCGAAGAAGGATACTCCCGAGCAGACCGCCAAGACCGCCGCCAAGAAGAAGCTCGGCTTCCCTGTGCCGATAAGGGTGTGGCTCAAGGAGGACAAATACTACGGTATCGTGCGCGGGATGTTCGAGAGCGAGAGCTCGGAGCAGTTCTTCAACACCGACCTGCTCGTGAAGCTCCTCGACGATCACCGCGAGGGCAAAGCCGACAACAGCCGCAAGATATGGACCGTGTTCACCTTCCTTGTGTGGTACAGGGTCTACTTTGAAAATAACGGGGCGTACAGCTCCGCTGAAAGGACAGCTTAAATGGCAAGCTTAGTTACGTACAAATATATCAAGCAGAATCCCGATATCATGGAGTATATCCAGCGTGCCGACAAGACGCTCGAGGCTATGGGCTATACCGAGCACTCGTTCCCGCACGTTGAGAAGGTCGCCGCAACCTCGGCGATGATACTGGAGACTCTCGGCTACGACGAAAGGACGATTGAGCTCGCGCGTATCGCTTCGATGATGCACGATATCGGCAACGTCATCAACCGCATCGACCACGCTCAGAGCGGCGCTGTTATGGCGTTCCGTCTCCTCGATAACCTCAGTATGCCCGCCGCGGAGATATGCTCCGTCATTGCGGCGATAGGCAACCACGACGAGGGCACGGGTACGCCGCTCGATCCAATATCAGCGGCTATGATAATCGGCGACAAGACCGATGTCCGCAGGAGCAGAGTGCGCAACACCGACCTGCTCACCTTCGATATCCATGACCGTGTAAACTACGCCGTTGAGCTCTCGAAGGTACACTTCAACGAGGACAATACCTCGATAATCCTTGAATTGCAGATAGATACGGAGATATCCTCCGTAATGGAGTATTTCGAGATATTCATGAACCGGATGCTCCTCTGCCGCAGAGCTTCCGAGTTCCTCGGCGTGCAGTTTGAAATGATAATAAACGGCAGTAAAATACTGTAAAAAATAACGGAGGTACATATTATGCAGTCAGAATATCAGCATCTCATCGACCTCAACGACTATCCCGTGGCTTGGTGGAAGAAGCTCATCGAGCTCGGCGAGGACATCAAGAATGACCCCGTCAAGTACGCTCACGAGTGCGAGGGGAAGGTCATGGCGACCCTCTTCTATGAGCCCTCCACACGCACGCAGATGTCGTTCCAGACCGCGATGCTCCGTCTCGGAGGCAGGATAATCGGCTTCGACAATCCCGCGAATTCGTCGGTCGCTAAGGGCGAGACTATCAAGGACACCACCAAGATAGTCAGCAGCTATGCCGATATCCTCGTTATCCGTCACCCCATCGCGGGCGCGGCTAAGGCGGCTTCGCTGACGGCTGACTGTCCCGTTATCAATGCGGGAGACGGCGGACACCTCCACCCCACGCAGACCTTAACCGACTTGTTGACGCTCAAAATCGAGAAGAAGAGGCTGTCGGGTCTAACGATAGGTATGTGCGGCGACCTCATCAACGGCAGAACCGTTCACTCGCTCTGCAAGGCGCTGAGTATGCTCGAGAACAACAAGTTCATCTTCATCTCCACGCCCAAGCTGCAAATGCCCGTCTACATCAAGGACATTATCAAGGCTAACGGCAGTACGTTCGAGGAGGTTCACACCCTTGAGGAGGCGATAGGCAGGCTCGATGTGCTCTATATGACACGTATCCAGCAGGAGCGCTTCGACAGCGTGGAGGAGTACCTCGCGCAGAAAAATACCTACGTCCTCGACAAGAAGAAAATGCAGCTCGCGCGGCAGGATATGATAGTCATGCATCCGCTCCCGCGCGTGGACGAGATAACGGTCGAGGTGGACGAGGACCCGCGTGCTATGTACTTCACGCAGGCTAAATACGGCGTATTCGCGCGTATGGCGCTCATCATGATGATACTCGGCAACAAAAAGAGCTCCGAAACTCTCAGGGGCAAGGTCTACAGCGGCGTGCGCTGCGACAACCCGCGCTGTATCACCAACCACGAGGAGTACCTGCCCAAGAGCTTCCGCTCCGGCGGCGACGAGACTCTCCTCGAATGTGAATA
>CAMHBN010000313.1 GCA_946183385.1 uncultured Ruminococcus sp. | reverse complement strand
ATGCCTAAGGAAAAGGACATCGTAGAGTACGTGAATGACCTCGACGCAGAGAAGCTCTTTGCGGGTCTCGCAGAGTACGAGGATCCCGAAACGGTTGACCTCTACGTAATGATACCGAAGTTCAAGTACAGCTACAACACCTCGTTCAAGGAGATACTGCCCAAGATCGGTATGGCGAGCGCGTTTGACCCGGTGCAGGCTGACTTCTCGAAGATAAACGACCTCAGCATCGAAGATGCTCCTGCACTCTATATCGACGACGTGCTTCACGGAAAAGGGAGTCAAGGCGGCTGCTGTTACAGCTGTTATGATGGCGGCAGGCTGCGCTATGCCCGTGCCGAAAAAGGAAGTCCACATAGAGCTCGACAAGCCGTTTGTGTACATGATACTCGACAAGAACAACGTTCCGCTGTTCATCGGTGCGGCTTCACAGCTCGAAAAGGAATAAAACTGATCCTGAGCCCTCGCTTTCACAGTGAGGGCTTTGCTTTTGAAAAAAATTTCCGAAACCTCTTGACAAAGTAGAAATTAAGTGCTATAATTCAATACAATGAAAACCGTTGACGCGGAGATAACGGTGATGATGCTTCCACAGAGAGCCCTGTTGCTGAGAAAGGGTGAAAAACAAGTCATCAAATGGACCGCTGAGGGCACAGTCAAATGCCGGGAGGCAGAGTATTCTGTGACGTGTGGACATACGTTAGTTGTCGGGGATATGAAGGTATCCCGCAAAGTGCGCAGTATCATGCTGCGAATCAAGGTGGCACCGCGGATAAGTATTATTCGTCCTTGACAAAGCTGAAAGGTTTTGTCAGGGACTTTTGTTTTGCCCTGACGACTACGGAGGTGCTGTTATGAAGTTCTATCCCACACTTGAAACTGCAAAGGAATACGCCGCAGACGGCAGATACGACATCATGCCCGTGAGCTGCGAGCTTCTCTCCGACATCTGCACGCCTATCGAGGCTGTGAAGATACTCAAAAATGTATCGACTCACTGCTACCTGCTCGAATCGGCGTCCGACAAGGAGCGCTGGGGACGCTGGACTTTCCTCGGCTACAAGCCCGCGCTTGAGCTCACCTGCTCGGACAATATGATAACCATCGGCGGCAAGGACATCGAGACGACCGACCCGTCCTCTCATATACGTGAGCTTCTTGCGAAGTACCGCAGCCCCCGCGTTGAGGGACTGCCGCCGTTCACGGGCGGACTTGTCGGCTACTTTGCCTACGACTTCATCGGCTACAGCGAGCCGACCGTGAAGCTGCCCGTCGATGACAGCGAGCACTTCAAGAACGCCGACCTTATGCTGTTTGATAAGGTCATCGCGTTCGACAACTACCGCGGCAGGCTCGTCCTCATCTCAAATATGAAGCTCTCCGAGCCCGAAAGCAGCTACAAGAGAGCGTGCATGGAGCTTGAGCAGATGGCTGATCTGCTCAGGAACGGCAAGCCTGTCAATGAGCCGAACGGCAGGCTCAGGAGCGAGGTCACGGAGCTGTTCTCGAAGGATGAGTTCTGCTCGATGATAGACCGCGCAAAGAAGCATATATTCGACGGCGACATCTTCCAGATAGTGCTCTCGAACCGCCTCTGCGCCGAGTACGACGGCAGTCTGCTTAACACCTACCGTATACTCCGCACGACGAATCCGTCGCCGTATATGTTCTATTTCTCGGGCACGGATGTCGAGATTGCGGGCGCTTCTCCCGAGACTCTCGTCAAGCTCGAGGACGGTGTGCTCCACACATTCCCGCTCGCGGGTACACGTCCGAGAGGCAAGACGGACGAGGAGGACAAGGCTCTCGAAGCGGAGGTGCTCTCCGACGAGAAGGAGCTTGCCGAGCACAATATGCTCGTCGACCTCGGACGAAATGACCTCGGTCGCATAAGCAAGTTTGGTACGGTAAGCGTTGAGCAGTACAAGACGATTCTCCGCTTCTCGCACGTTATGCACATCGGCTCGACGGTTCGCGGCGAGATACGCGATGACTGCGACGCTCTCGATGCTGTTAATTCCGTGCTTCCTGCGGGTACGCTATCGGGAGCTCCGAAGATACGCGCGTGCCAGCTCATTGCTGAGCTTGAAAACAACAAGCGCGGACTTTACGGCGGCGCGATAGGCTATATCGACTTCACGGGCAACCTCGACACCTGTATCGCGATACGCTCGGCGTTCAAGAAGAACGGCAAGGTCTTCATCAGGAGCGGCGCGGGTATCGTTGCCGATTCCGTACCCGAGAACGAGTACCGCGAGTGCCGCAACAAGGCGGCGGCGGTCATCGAGGCTATCAAAGCGGCAGAGGAGGTAGAATGATGATACTTCTTATTGATAACTACGACAGCTTCTCTTACAACCTGTTCCAGCTCGTGGGAGAGCTCAGACCCGATATAAAGGTAATACGCAACGACGAATTCACGGTAGATGAGATACGCGCACTTGCTCCCGAGAAGATAATCCTCTCGCCGGGTCCCGGCCGTCCCGAGGACGCGGGAGTTACCGTAGAGGTCGCGGCTACCCTCGGCGTATGTCTGGGACATCAGGCAATATGTCAGGCTTACGGTGCGGAGATAGTCCACGCGAAGAAGCTCATGCACGGCAAGCAGAGCACGGTCATGGTCGATACATCCTGTCCGATGTTCCGCGGACTTCCCGAGAATACCGAGGTCGCGAGGTACCATTCGCTCGCGGCAGTGGGACTTCCCGAATGTCTGAAGGCTGCGGCAGTCACCGACGACGGCGAGATAATGGCGGTACAGCACGAGCAGTATCCGATATACGGCGTGCAGTTCCACCCCGAGTCGATACTCACACCGCTCGGCAGGGAAATGCTC
>CAMHBN010000312.1 GCA_946183385.1 uncultured Ruminococcus sp. | reverse complement strand
AGTCCCGCCTGAACGATACCCACCGCAGCAGCAGCGGGGACGATAACAGCGAGCATAGAAGCAAGTCCCGCCTTGCTGACCTTGAGCACGAATACAGCGACAGCAGCGGCTATGACCGCGAAAACAAGTCCGCAGATACCGATGAACGAGTAGGTGAACATCATAGTGAACGAGCAGAGGATGACCGTGCAGATGAAGAAGACCTTGCTTGCCGTATCCTTTACGGACACGAATGCTATGAGCGACGAGGTTATCACGAGCGTGAGCACCATCGCGAGGAAGAGCGGCGACTGCGAAAGTCCCGAAGCGGCGTTTGCACGCGTCTCCATCGACAGCTTGACGAAGCTGCTCATCCTGCCGGTGAACACCTGTATCAGTCCGAAGACGGAGTTGAGCAGACCGAGAGCTGCCAGCCCGTAAACGACGGTCTTGAGCGGTTTTTCACGTCTTATCGAGGCGGCTGTGATGAAGAAGCAGAGGTAGAATACCAGCGCGAGCAGACCCTCTCCTCTTCCGCTGTAGCCGTAGAACGAGATGCCGACGTCGTATGAATTAATGAGCGATACAACGCCCCAAAGCAGCATTGCTGCGAAAGCGCATACGGGGAAGACGAGCTTGCCGCTGACATATTTTTTTATTATCGCTATGAGTGCGAGTATCATGCAGATAACACCTGCGACAGCAAGTCCCGCAGCGGAGAGTTCGTGCAGTGCATGTTCCGAGATGACCGGTATCGCCGTTGCGAGCGAGGTAGTGAACAGCGCCGCGAGCAGACCGTAGGAGGCGAGCTTTGAATACTTCTCCTCGGTCATATTGAGTATGAAGTTTGATTTTTCACTTGTGTGGAATATTTCCTTAGCCATTAGAGTGACCTTCCCTTTAGTTAGACTTTATCGTAACGATGAACGTATCGTTCTCGCCCTTCTTCACGGATATAGACGTGCCTGTATCGACGGACAGCGAGCCGTCCGAGCCGTACCACTTATACCCCTTTGTACCGCCGTTGATGACAGCGCCGTCGTTGAAGAGGTTGTCGGTTTTGTCGTCGCCCTCGTTTACGAGGCGTATGAAGCGGATACCGTTATTGTTGTTGGTCTCGGTGTCGTTGCCGCTGGCGTACTTCCAGCTCGGGTACCACTTGTTGCCGTTTTCGGTAGCCTCCACGTGGTATATGCGCACGCCCGTACCCGTTTTCTTCCACCAGTAGTCCTTGATGCGGAGGTTGTTGTTGTCGAGCGAGGCGTACTCAATGATGAAAAACTCCGAGCGGTACTTGTCCTTTAGCGTTCCGCGCGGGATTATTATGCAGTTGCCGCTGTCGGTCTCGCTGTTATTGAGGGTGAAGCTCTGCTCGCCCTTCGAGCTGTCGTACACGCTTATCTGGTCGGACTTGTACCACCCGAGCATGAGCTTTGACGCAGCGCCGAAGTCGCCGAATGCATCGTCCATGAGCTCGAAGCCGCCCGAGCCGTGCATACCCTGAAAGTCATCGACTCCGTAGAGGTAGTAGTCGGGCAGACCCATGCAGTGACCCATCTCGTGGGAATAGGTCTGGCAGAAGCCGCTGTAGTCGTTCTTGGCATCTATGGTCTGGTTGCCGACGATGACGTGACCGATTGTCAGCCCGTCGAGCTTTTTCCTGTGGTCGCCGCCGTAGCCTCCCGAGGTAGGCCACCAGTTGTCGTCGCCTGCTGCCCCCGGAACAACTATCAGTATCGAGTCTATCATTCCGTCCTTGTCGGCGTCGTAGTCGCTGAAGTCTATCTGCGAGTCGAAGGCGTCGAGCACCTCGTTGATGATGTCGATGTGGAAGATATCGCCCTCGTAGGCGGATATGGGGTTCTTTGCGGTGTACTCGAACGCCTTTCCGCTGAGCTTGAGCGAGCCCTTGGAGGAGCGCTCGTAGAAAGCTCCTATGCTCTCGAGCGGGAACTGCTTGCTGTTTTTGTCAGCCTTGCCGAAGACAGCCTGTTCGTACTCGTCAGCCGAGGGCTTGTAGCTGAACTTGCAGTCGGGGAACTCGACGCTGAACACGGCTACCTTTGCCTCTCCCTGCGACGGCATCGAGCCGTAGAGGTCATATATGGGCGCTTCGATGAAGCTGCTCTCCTTCTCATACCATCGGTAGACGAGCTTGGCATTATCGGGCTCGGTGACGAGCTGTCTCATGGCGATGAGGTCGAAGGTGTCGATAACGCCGTCCCTGTCGATATCGGCGAGCTGAATGTAGTCCGCGCCGCTCTGGATGGCATCCTGTCCGAGGTTGGGTATCTCTTCGCGCGTACCGATCAGGAAGTACGCGCCCTCGATATTGTACACGCCCGTATCGGGGAGCGCCGAGGCTCCGAGCACGTATTTGGTGAGTATGACGAGGTCGCCGACAGTGAACTGTCCGTCGTTGTTGAGGTCACCGACATAGCCCGTCATCTGCCACTCCGCGCCCGCGGAGAGTGAGGCAGGTATCGCATAAGAGAAAACAGAGCCCACTGCGGCAGCAGCTGCAGCGGCTTTGAGGAATAAGCGTTTCATTATATCAGCTCCTTGATAGGATAGGTGTGAGCGGGTACAAAAAAGCTGCGGACGAAACCGTCCGCAGCATACCGAATCATTTTGCGTAGTCGGAAACTCTGCTCTCGCGAATGAGGTTGACCT
Organism: uncultured Ruminococcus sp.; assembly: GCA_946183385.1. GTDB lineage: Bacteria > Bacillota > Clostridia > Oscillospirales > Ruminococcaceae > Ruminococcus. The sequence continues at coordinate 210 of CAMHBN010000312.1, read as the reverse complement.
TGATCTGACCGGGGTAATCCATTTCGGTCTCGATCTGCTGAGCGATCTGTCTTGCAACGAGGACCATCTTCTCGTCGTTGATGACCTCGGGAACAACCATGATCCTGACTTCGCGTCCTGCCTGAACGGCGAAGCACTTGTCAACGCCCTCGTAGGAGGTGCATATCTCCTCAAGCTTCTGGAGACGCTTGATATAGCTTTCGTAGTTCT
>CAMHBN010000311.1 GCA_946183385.1 uncultured Ruminococcus sp. | reverse complement strand
GAGCGGCACCAACTTCTTCGAGGACCTTATCCGCGACGCCGAGAGAGTCGTCTGCAAGGACGATCAGGCGATACTGACCGAGGCTCTGAAAAAGGAGGGACTCGTGACAAGGCTGAAGGAAGGCGCTATGCAGAGCATAGTCTACCGCATGATGATAGACGGCAAGCCCGTCTACCACAAGCTCAGGCTGATACGCGGGCTCGGCGGCGACAGCGACTTCTTCATCTTCGGCGTCATCAACATCGACGAAGAGATGCGCACAAAGCTCGAGGCGGAAAAGCTCGAGAAGGAGCGCGTCGTATACGACCAGATATCCGAGAGCCTCGCCCTGCACTACGACCTCATCTACTACGTTGACAGCAGGGACTCATCCTACAACGAGTTCACCTTCAACAGCATATACGGCAGTCTCCAGCTCAAGGAGGACAGCATCGACTTCTTCGGCGACGTCATCAGGAACGGCAATCAGCTGCTCCACCCCGAGGACAGAGAGCGCGTTGTCGCCGCACTGAGCAAGGAGAACCTCATCTCCTCGCTTGAGACGAAGAAACAGTTCACCATGGACTACCGCCTGTTCATAAAGGGTATCACCCACCACACAAGGATAACCGCGATGTGGGCGAGCGACAGGATACACCTTATCGTCGGCGTTGAAAATACCGACGAGGAGGTCAGAAGAGAGCACGAAAAGGGTCTCGCGCTCAGTCACGCTAACGAGATGGCTCGGCGCGACGAGCTCACGGGCGTCAAGAACAGGCTCGCCTATCACGAGCTGGAAGAAGCCGTTCAGAGGAATATGGACAACGGCGCGAGCTATATGCCGTTCGCGCTGGTGCTTTGCGATATCAACGGACTGAAGTTCACCAACGATACGCTCGGACACAATGCGGGCGACGAGCTGATACGCTCGGCGTGCCGACTGATATGCAACGTGTTCACGCACAGCCCGATATTCCGTATCGGCGGCGACGAGTTCGTCGCCTACCTCGGCAGCGATGACTACCTCAACAAGGACATCCTGTTCGAGCGCCTGCGCGATCAGGTGCATGATAACCTCAACAGGAAGGACGGTCCCGTAGTGGCGTCGGGTATCGCGGTATACGAGCCGCAGACCGACAAGAAGCTCGCTGATGTGTTCAGCCGTGCCGACGCCATGATGTACGAGGACAAGAACCGCCTGAAATCAGGCTACTATATCCGCGACAAGCGCTCGGCAGAGATACCGTCCTCCGAAAAGCATAAGCTCGAAGCCCTGTTCAATGCCTTCGAGATAATATCCGAGGGAGCCTACGTCTACCTCTGCGACATGAGATACAACTACTCACGCTGGTCAAAGGCAGCAGTTGACAGCTTCGACCTGCCGTCGGAGTATATGTACGAGGCAGGCGATATATGGGAGGAACGCATCCACCCCGATGACCGCAGCGCGTACCACTCGGGCATAACGGACATATTCGCGGGCAACGCCTCGGGGCACGATATGCAGTACCGCGCCATGAAGCGCAACGGCGAGTATGACGTCTGCACCTGCCGCGGGATAGTGCTCCGCGACGATAAGGGCAAGCCCGAATACTTCGGCGGAGTAATACGCAATCACGGCATACAGGGACATATCGACACGCTGACGGGTCTGAGGAACCAGTACGGCTTCTTCGACGACCTGCAATCGAATATGATAAAGCATACCAAGGTGCGCGTGTGCATGATAGTTATAAACAAGTTCTCGGAAATAAACGAGGTCTACGGCTACCAGTTCGGCAACAACGTATTGCAGAAATTCGGCAGATACCTCTTTGAGCACGTCGGCAACAGCGGAAACGCATACAGGCTCGACGGCACAAAATTCGCCGTTCTCTCCAAAACGCAGAGCACCGACGAGATACGCGACAGATACAACGACCTGCGCGACTACTTCCGCAAGGGATTCACCATTAACGACAGGCAGATAATACTCGACCTCAGCGCGGGCATGATGAACGTCGACAACTACGAGATCGACCACCAGACTGTCTACGCCTGCCTCAACTTCGCATACAGCGAATCCAAGATGAAAAGGCAGGGCGAGCTCGTCGAGTTCTACAACGACCTCAACGAGAACAACCGCCACCGCCTTGAGAAGCTGTACGAGATACGCGTATCCATAATGCAGAACTACCGCGGCTTCTACCTGCTGTACCAGCCGGTAGTCGATGCCGAGACCGAACAGCTCATCGGCGCCGAGGCTCTGCTCAGATGGAAAAACGACGAGTTCGGCATGGTGCCGCCCGACCAGTTCATACCTATCCTCGAGAAGGACCCGCTCTTCTGCGAGCTCGGTCAGTGGATACTCAGAACGGCTATAAACGGCGCAAAGCTCATCATGGAGGAGCACCCCGACTTCGTCATCAACGTCAACCTCTCCTACACTCAGCTCGAAAAGCTCGACTTCGTGGAGATGGTGCTCCGTACACTGAGGGAGGAGGGCTTCCCGCCCGACCACCTCTGCATGGAGATAACCGAGAGGTGCCGTCTGCTTGATATGTACCTGCTCAAGAACGTCATCGTCAACCTCCGCTCGCACGGCATACAGATAGCCCTCGATGACTTCGGCACGGGCTTCTCGTCAGTGGGACTCGTCAAGAACCTGCCGTTCGATACCATCAAGATAGACCGCAGCTTCGTGCTGAAAATAGAGGAGGACGAGAAGGAGCGCGAGCTCGTCAAGTCCTTCGCGGGCATAGCCACCACCTTCGGGGCGAAGGTCTGCGTCGAGGGTATCGAGACAGAGGAGATGCGCGATATCCTGCAGCAGTACAATATTCAGAGCTTTCAGGGCTACTACTACGGCAAGCCGCTTGAGCTCCGCGATTTCCTTGTCTGGAAGCCGC
>CAMHBN010000310.1 GCA_946183385.1 uncultured Ruminococcus sp. | reverse complement strand
GATAAAATGGGGCATAATCGGAACGGGTCGAATAGCTCACGCGTTTGCGACAGCTCTTGCGGGAGTTCCCGATGCCGAGCTTTACGCCGTCGGCTCTCGAAGCGCCGACAAATCCGCCGCCTTTGCTGAGAAATTCGGCTTCACGGCATCTTACGGGAGTTATGACGCCCTCCTCTCCGACGACAATATTAATATAGTATACATCGCCACGCCGATGGCGGCTCATTACGAAACCTGTATGACCGCACTTGCCAAAGACAGGAGCGTCTTCTGCGAGAAGTCGGTAACTCTCAACACCGCACAGCTCCGCGAGATACTCGCACTCGCCGAGGAGAAAAAACTCTTCTTCTGCGAGGCTATGTGGATGAAGTGCCGCCCCACCTACCTGAAAATGAAAGAGTGGGTCAGGGACGGCAAAATCGGCGATATCCGCTGTATCAAGGCAGATTTCAGCAACTTCGTCCCTTACGACGCAAACGACCGCCTCTTCCGCGCCGACTGCGGCGGCGGAGCTCTTCTCGACGTGACAGTCTACCCGCTGACCCTCGTCCACGACCTCCTCGGCGTTCCCGAATCTATCGACAGTGCCGCACATATCGAAAACGGCATTGACCACTCGGAATCGCTCATTCTCCGCTATAGCGACGGTGTATTCGCCTCGATAGACTGCGGCTTCGAGATGTCACTCCGCAATAATGCCGTGATATCGGGCACTGACGGAAGTATCGTCTTCGGCGACTGCTTTTTCTGCTCCGATACTGTCTCGCTCTATGACCACAACCGACGCCTTGTCGAGGAGTTCAACTCCCCTGCCCGTGTTAACGGCTACGAATACGAGATAGAGGAAGCCCACCGCTGCCTCCGCGGCGAACTTATCGACAGCCCACTTATCCCGCACTCGGCAACGCTCGAAGTAATGGAGATAATGGACGGACTCCGCAATGAATGGGGAATGAAGTTCCCGCTGGAATAATCGGGACGTCGAAGACGCCGCCCCCTACAAACAAAAAGCCATAAAGAAGATAAACTTCTTTATGGCTTTAATTTTTACTTTGTACCGAAGATACGGTCTCCCGCGTCTCCAACGCCCGGAACGATGTACTTGTCCTCGTTCAGACCCTCGTCGATAACGCCCGTGTACAAGTCAACATCGGGGTGAGCGGTAGTCACCGCCTTCACGCCCTCGGGAGAAGCGATAATGCACATGAACTTGATGTTCTTCACGCCGAGCTTCTTTATCTCGGTGATAGCGGCAGTCGCGGAATTGCCCGTCGCAAGCATCGGGTCAACGATGATGACCTCACGCTCGCTGATGTCCTCGGGCATCTTCGAGTAATACTGCACCGCGCCCTTTGAATCGGGATCACGGAAGATACCGATGTGACCAATCTTAGCCGCAGGAACGAGGGATGTAACGCCGTCCACCATACCGAGACCCGCGCGGAGTATCGGCACGATAGCGAGCTTTTTACCGGATATGACCTTAGTCTTTGCCACAGCGATAGGCGTTTCGAGCTCTATCTCCTTGAGCGGCAGGTCGCGAGTAGCCTCGTAGCAGATAAACATCGCGATCTCTGATACGAGCTCGCGGAACTCCTTCGTACCTGTGTTCTTATCTCTTAAAAGTGAAATCTTGTGCTGTACCAGCGGGTGGTCTATAATATGTAACTCTCCCATTAAAGACAGCTCCTTTCTCATTTTATAATATTCATTTTTCTCGATACAGTAGCAGACCTCTCCCTCGGGAGCTATCCCCTCGCGGGCGAATCGCTGTACCGTATCGGTGATATGCATTGCAGATTTTTCGAGCACACGTCCCGAGCGCGTATTTTCGGCTCTGTGGTAGGCTTCAAGCTTTTCGGCGCCGGTGTGGGCGAAGGCATAGCGGATAAGTCCCGCGAGAGCCTCTCCCGCGTAACCCTTGCCCTGAAAGCGCGTACCAATACAGTATTCGACCTCAGCCGTCCGACAGTCCTTCCACAGCCTGCAAAAGGCAATCTGCCCGATATTCTCGCCGCTCGACTTTTCAACGACAGCCCAGCGGTACTTCGACTTAGCACCCTTGGTGTACTCGTCAAGCAGAGCGTTGACCTGCGAAATATCGGTGTAGACAGGCTCGCCGTACTCATTCTGCACGGCAGGGTCGGCGACCCAGTTGCGGAGCATAAACTCCGCATCGGAAGGCAGAAAAGGACGGCAGATAAGCCTCTCGGTATCGAAAATGTGCGCGTTTGTGTAAATCATCAGCCCTCAAGTGCGGTGATAAGGTCAACGCGGCGCTGATGACGACCGCCCTCGAAGCCGGTAGTCACGAATATCTCCGCAAGCTCGCAGGCAAGACCGCTTCCGAGAACTCTCGCTCCCATGCACATAACGTTGCTGTCATTGTGCAGACGAGTGAACTTCGTCGAGAAGCTGTCCGAGCAGACCGCCGCTCTTATGCCCTTTATCTTGTTCGCGGCGATGGACATTCCAATGCCCGTACCGCAGATAAGTATACCTTTTTCACATTCGCCCGAAATTACAAGTTCGCATACGGTCTTAGCCATATTCGGGTAGTCGCAGGGCTCGCCGTCAGTGCCCATATCCTTGAGCTCGAAGCCCTTTTCCGTCAGGTACTCTATGACTGTCTTTTTCAGCTCCACACCTGCGTGGTCGCAACCAATAGCTATCATGATCATTCCTCCTGTTTTGCAAGCTTATCCTGCAAGTCCTTTTCAGCCTTTACCTTCTGCAGGTACGAGACCTCCAGTTCGTCGGCAGTGACAAGCTCCTTTGATAACGCCGCAAGACATACCCCGCAGGCGCTCTGCAGCCGACCCATAGGCGGCGCTATTATGAGCATCGGCGAGCGGTAAGCCGTGAAGAA
>CAMHBN010000309.1 GCA_946183385.1 uncultured Ruminococcus sp. | reverse complement strand
GCTCCGACATCATCTCGGGCTCCAGCGAGCTGAGCCTTATGCGCTCTATGCCCTCGGTTTCGGCGCAGAGCTCCGCGGCGTCCGCAAGGTCAAGTCCCCATTCCCTGCCGTAAAAGGCAAGGTTTATACCCGACAGAACTATCTCCTTAACGCCGTTTTCCGCGATAGCACGTATCTCCTCACGGAGCACATCAACGGGCTTCGAGCGGCAGCGTCCCCTTGCAAAGGGTATCATGCAGTATGAGCAGAACTGGTTGCAGCCGTCCTGTATCTTCACGAAAGCCCTTGTATTGCTGTCAAAACGGGTGCATTTCAGGGGCTCGAATATATCCTCGGCGCTGTAGTCCGACAGCTCCACGATACGGGTGCGGTTCTCAAGGCAGTCCCCTACCAGCTCCACGATATGGGCTCTGGACTTGGTGCCTGCGATTATGTCCGCTTCGGAGAGCTTCGCCGCCTCCTCGCGGTTAGCCTGCGGATAGCAGCCTGTCAGTGCTATGACCGCATCGGGCAGAGCAGCCCTTGTCTTTCGCAGAGCCGCCAGTGCACGGCTGTCTCCCGAGGAAGTAACGGTACAAGAGTTTATCACGACAGCATCGGCTTCGGACATTTCCTCCGTTATCTCATAGGAAGCCTCACGAAACAGCGATTTCATGCACTCTGTCTCGTAGTGGTTCACCTTGCATCCAAATGTTATAAAATTAATTTTATACATAGTTTGTTCCTTTTTGACGCATTTAACAGTAATTTGTGCGTAATCAGTTATATAAAATATGCACAAAAATACACCATGTAATTTATGCACACTTAATAACTAAAAAATAACTCTCTCTTACTCAATCAATTATACCAAATTGACGAAAATGTGTCAAACTCCTTGACACTATATGCTTTTAATGTTATTATGGTATTGTGGAATTGGAAAAGCCGCAGAAAAAGAAATAAACGAGCAAAAACACATCAAACAGGAGGTATTAAGCATGACTAAAACAACTGTTAATCTTCAGGCAATCAACGACGTAAAGGAATTCGTCAATATAGTTATGAAGTACGACTTCGATATTGACCTTGTTTCCGGCAGATACGCTATTGACGCTAAGTCTATCATGGGTATCTTCAGCCTCGACCTCTCTAAACCCATCCAGCTCAACGCACACACAGACAATGCAGATGCATTCCTTAAAGAGATCGACAAATTCATCGTTAAGTAAGATTTAACATAACACACAAAGCAAAAGGGATATGTTCCATTCGGAATGTATCCCTTTTTTCTTTATATGCTCAAAGCTCATTGCCTGTCGTAGTATTTCTTGCCTCCGTTTGGACGGAAATAAGTCCTGATATAGCCGTCCTTGGAAAGAATAACGAACTCGTTGGTATCCTCGATATAGTAAACTCCGTCGCCGTCCTCGGCTTCGGTCTTGTGAAGCGCCTCGCTGTTGTTTATGACATCGCTGGCGCCTTTTTCGTATTCAGCGGCGGTGCTGTAGCTTTTGTCGAAGTCCTTGCTGAACTCTCCGCCGTGCTTCTCGAAGTGCTCGTTGAGGAGCTTCCTGCTGCGGAAGTGGTACTCAACATAAGTGCCGTCGTCAAGCCCGAATACGGAAGTCGTGGTCGTCTCGGCAAGAGCCTCAGTAGTGGTGGTTTTCTTCTGGTTCTGCTGTTTTTTCGCCGTAGTCTTTGTAGTTCTGGCTTTTTTCGTTGTAGTCGAAGCCTTGGTAGTCTCGGGAGTTTTGATAGTCCAGTCCTGTATCTCCACAGCGGTGGTGGTAACGGACTGCGTTTTTTCCGAATAACCCGAATTATGGTCGGTACAGCCGCCGAAAACTGCCGAAGCGAGCACAGCCGCCGAGAAAAATGCAAATATCCTTCTGTTATCCATATCATTGACTCCCTTCCGAGCTGAGCCGGCTCGACTGCGTCCGCGCTGCCGCTCGCAAACTCGCTCACTCTTATCAAAACCGTTCATCGCATATCGCTTACGGCGTATTTACACGGGCGGATAATATCTGCCCCTACTTTTTCTTTATTATACAGCAAGCCGCCAAGAATATCAAGTTACAATTTGACAAAAAAGTTACCATGTAGGGGCGGGCGTCCCCGACCGCCCATTTAATTAAACCGTATCCCTCGGGACGTCGAGGACGCCGTCCCCTACAAATATTATTTGCAGCATAATTAACGGGAGAGCGAGGGCACCCTCCCCTACAGAGTATCATTCATCATTTTAACGTGTTCTTAACTCTTAGTTCTAATAACAAAAAGCCGCAAGGAAAAATCCTCGCGGCTCTGCGCTTATGTAGTTGTACGAACTTCCCTTATATCATAGCTCAGCTCATAGCTGTCGTCAGCGCACTTGCTGTAGAAGCTGCTGACTATTCGGCTTGCAACAAGGTGTCCGCCCTCGTCATCTGCACCGATGAGAAGTATAACTACCCTGTCGTCACCGCATACCGACGACATATCGCCACGTCTTAAACACTTGCGCACCGATTCGGCAAGTATGCTCATGGTCTGCCTGTTCTCCGCAGGCGTTTTGTCTCCGATGTGGTCAAGCTTCATTACAAGCATCTGTGCATTCTTCTGTGTACGCTCAAGTACTCTCAGTACAAAGCGGAATATATTCGTGAAATCAACGGAGCGGACGCAGTATGCTCCCGAATCGCCGTCGTTTATCTCCATAATGCTGTCGATGTTCATCATGTGCTCAGAGCTCTCGCGGAGCGATACCGCCGCAATACCGCGAAGTCTGCGGATAAGCAGCTGTCCGCTGATAGGCAGTCTTACCACGTCGTCAAAGCCCATGCCTAAAAGTATCTCCTGATTCTCGCAGCTGCACTCCGAAGTAACAGCCGCCACAGGGACGTCCCTGAAGCG
>CAMHBN010000308.1 GCA_946183385.1 uncultured Ruminococcus sp. | reverse complement strand
GTGGCTGATTTAAGCTCCGACGAATACTACATAAATATGATGAGGGCATGGTACTTTGCCGAGGCTCTCGTCAAGAATTACGGCGACGTCCTGCCGTATATCGAGCAGAACAGACTCGATAAACGGACGCATAACAAGACTATTCAGAAAGCCGCAGAGAGCTTCCGCATCACGGACGAGCAGAAGCAGTACCTGCGTACTCTCAGAAAATAAGGTGAATCATTTGGAACTTCTCAAATCAGACTTTTACTACGACCTCCCAGAGGAGCTCATAGCGCAGACGCCTATCGAGCCGCGCAATGCCTCACGCATGATGTGCGTTGACAGGGATACAGGCACTGTCACTCACGACCACTTCTATAATCTATGCGAGCACCTGCGGGAGGGTGACCTCCTCGTTATGAACGATTCGCGCGTTATCCCCGCGAGGCTCTACGGCGAGAAGATAGACAACGGCACCTTCATCGAGTTCCTGCTCCTTGAGCAGAAGGGCGATAAGCTGTGGGAGATAATCTGCCGACCGGGCAAGAAAGCCAAGGTCGGGACGAGATTCAGCTTCGGCGGAGGAAGGCTCGTCGCGGAGGTGGTCGAGGTCAAGGACGACGGCAACCGCGTCGTGCAGTTCGAGTGCGAGGGCAACTTCTTCACCGCGCTCGAGGACGTCGGACAGATGCCGCTCCCGCCATATATAAAGGAAAAGCTCGAGAACAAGGAGCGCTATCAGACGGTGTACTCCAACGAGCTTGGCTCGGCGGCGGCTCCGACTGCGGGTCTGCACTTCACCGAGGAGATGCTCGATGACCTCAGGCACCGCGGCATTAAGACCGCGTTTGTGACGCTCCACGTCGGGCTCGGTACGTTCAGACCCGTAAAGGAGGACAACGTCTTGAACCACAAAATGCACAGCGAGCACTATCACCTGCCCAAGGAGACGGCTGACCTCATAAATCAGACCAAAGCCGCAGGCGGACGTGTTATCGCGGTCGGGACTACGACCTGCCGCACCCTTGAAAGCGTAGCTACCTTCAACGGGGACATCTCCGAGCACGAGGGCTACACCGATATCTTCATTTACCCGTCGTACAAATTCAAGTGCATCGACGGGCTGATCACAAACTTTCATCTGCCCGAAAGCACGCTGATAATGCTCGTTTCGGCGTTCATGGGCTATGAGAACACAATGAACGCGTACAGGATAGCCGTACAGGAAAGGTACAGATTTTTCAGCTTCGGAGACTCTATGTGCATACTCTGACAATTTTGATTAGACATAGAAAGGAATTTTAACTATCATGGAACTTACCGGATTCTTCAAAAGCTATATAGAGACCGAAGAAGAACCTGTTACTATCTGCGACCTCGACTTTCGCATAGTCTTCATAAACAAGGCAGCTGATTCCGCATACTCTAAAATCGGCGGATATGATATCGTCGGAAAATCGCTGAATACCTATATCGACCTCGAGACTCAAAGCAAGATAAATATGGTCGTCGAATGGTTCAAGGAAAGTCCTGAAAACAACAGCGTCTTCGCCTGCAAGGTCAAAGCCTCGGTAGACGGATATATCTATGCTTTGCGCAATGATGAAGGCGAACTGATAGGCTTCTGCAATAAACGGAAGTCGCGTATACCCGATGAGTCAAAGCCGTATTCCATATTCTGAAGCGATTACATTTGTAACTGAGAAAATGACCTATGGCACCTTGCCGAACAGCTGTCTGACTGCTATAATATAGAAAAACAGACAGGAGGTCACTTCTATGAAAAATGATAAGCTCAGAATCAATGTAGACTATGCAATAAATATAGCTATAGCAGCGCTGTACGCCGTAGGCGGTCTGGTATGCATCGCTTTATGCGCTTACTTCGCAGTAAAGCTCGACGGCGGCTCTGACCTGCTCTGCTGGGATAACGAGTATTCGACCGTTTTCTCGCTGTTTCTTCTGCCGTTCGTTATCGTAATTTATATACTCGTGTTCGGCGCAATGATAATCGTCGGCTTTGTACCCGCATCCATAGGTCTTGTCATCGGCTCGCTCTGCTCCGTAGCAAGATTCGCCTATACCGAGCACGGCACTGTCGCTACAAAGCCGTACAAGATACTGATGACCGTTTCGTACATCGTATCCGCTGTCGCTTCGGCACTTTATTTCAGCGGACTTGTCTCAATTGTTGCTTCTCTGATGTCAACAAACAGATAGCCATTAAAACCGAAAGGAAACATATATGTTCACACTCCTCAAAAAAGACAATAAGGCACGCCGCGGCGTTGTCGAGACAGTGCACGGAAGCTTCCAGACCCCGTGCTTCATGAATGTCGGTACTGCCGCCGCTATAAAGGGCGGTATATCCTCCGTTGACCTGCGCGAGCTCAAGACGCAGGTGGAGCTCTGCAATACCTACCACCTCCACCTCAGACCGGGCGATAAGGTCGTCAAGGAAATGGGAGGTCTGCATAAGTTCATGAACTGGGATAAGCCCATTCTCACCGACAGCGGCGGATTTCAGGTGTTCTCGCTCGCCCAGCTCCGCCGTATCAAGGAGGAGGGTGTGTACTTTGCCTCGCATATCGACGGACACCGCATATTTATGGGTCCGGAGGAGAGTATGCAGATACAGTCGAATCTCGGCTCGACTATCGCTATGGCTTTCGATGAATGTATCGAGAACCCCGCTCCGCACGATTACGTTGCAAAGTCTATAGAACGCACGACACGCTGGCTTTACCGCTGCAAGGACGAAATGGAGCGTCTTAACAGCCTGTCGGATACGATAAACAAGCATCAGATGCTCTTCGGCATCAATCAGGGCTCGACTTACGACGACCTGCGCATCAAGCATATGGAGGATATCGCCAAGCTCGACCTCGACGGCTATG
>CAMHBN010000307.1 GCA_946183385.1 uncultured Ruminococcus sp. | reverse complement strand
ACGATAACGGAGACTGAGGAAACAATCGAGACGGACTACGTTTTCTCCATCGTGGGAGTTGCCGATTTTCATGCAGGCTGGAGCTTTCCCCGCCCCGAGGGCTTCTCGGTGAAGGACGACCTCGCATTTGAGAGGCTCGCTTTCTCGCTTGGTATGGCGGAGGCAGTCAGCTACTGGAAGGCGACCTGCTCGCCCGTTATGCGCGTGGAGTGCGGCTCGCTCGATGAGGAGCAGATACGCTGGTGGAAGAAGCTGTACTTCCTCGGGCTCGGCGAATTCTTCTACGTAAACGGCATAATCACCGATATAGATTCATTCATGGACATACAGTGCAGCGGGAGCTTTACCTGCACCGCTGAAACGGAACGCGCACCGCTGAGCGGCTGCCTCGTACCGATAGGCGGCGGCAAGGACTCTGCGCTCACACTTGAAACTCTCACGCAGGCAGGCATGAAATGCCGCTGCTACGCGATAAACAAGCGCAACTCGATAACGGGGACAGTCCTCGCGGCGGGTCTTCCCGAGGAAACGCTCATCACGGCAAAACGCCGCTTCGACCGCTCGCTCGTTGACCTCAACAGCAAGGGCTACCTTAACGGTCACACGCCGTTCTCGTCGGTAGTTGCCTTCTCCGCGGAGGTGACAGCCTACCTCAACCGCCTGCGCTACATCGTCCTCTCGAACGAGGACAGCGCGAACGAGAGCACAGTCGCGGGACAGAACGTCAACCACCAGTACTCCAAGAGCTTCGAGTTCGAGCAGGACTTCCACAGCTACGAGGAGAAGTACCTGAAAACGGGGATATACTATTTCAGCTTCCTGCGACCGCTTTCGGAGTATCAGATAGCAAAGATGTTCGTGAGCCACGAAAAGTACCTGCCGGTGTTCAGGAGCTGCAACCTCGGAAGCAAGGTCTCGCCCGACGTATGGTGCGGCGAGTGCCCGAAATGCCTGTTCGTGTGCCTGATACTTTCACCATTTCTCTCGCCTTCAAAGCTGAGGAGCGTATTCGGGAAGAATCTTTTAGACGAAGAAAACATGATGAAATTCTTCATTGAGCTTATCGGGCAGTCAGAGCACAAACCGTTTGAGTGTGTCGGCAGTATCGACGAGGTCAACCTCGCGGTAACACTCGCGATAAAAAAATATGAAGCAAATGATATTCCTCTCCCGCTGCTGTTCAGGGAGTACAAGGAAAGAGAGCTTTATCACCCTGAGAGCGTTGACGCGATAAACGCGTCATACTGCGGCAGATACAGCGATACGAACCTGCTTCCTCCCGAATTTGAAAAAATACTGAAAAAAGAAATGGAGCGACTTCTTTGAATAACTTTGCAGACCATTTAAGCGCCCTCACAGAGGGAAAAAGCGTGTGCATACTCGGCTTCGGCAGAGAGGGCAGGTCTACCTACGCAATGCTCGGCAAATACTGCAAGCCCTCGTGTATCGCGATTGCCGACCTCAACAACATCGACCGCGAAGCCGCAGGCATCGGCAGCGATGTCGAGCTCTTATGCGGTGATGGCTATCAGGACTGCCTCGACCGCTTTGACATCATGTTCAAGAGCCCGGGTATAGTGCTCGAAACATCTCCGTCCGACCTCAAATGCACAGTGACATCGGAGACGCAGGTCTTCTTCGAGGTCTTCCGCGATCAGATAATCGGCATAACAGGCACAAAGGGCAAGAGCACCGTCACCTCGATGATATACCACATTCTCAAGGAGTCGGGCAAGGACGCCTACATCGCGGGCAATATCGGCATCCCCGTGTTCGACATCGCCGAGAAGATATCCGACGACAGTATCATTGTCTGCGAGCTCTCGTGCCACCAGCTCGAGTATATGACAGTCTCCCCTGCCACGGCGATATTCCTCAATCTCTACGAGGAGCACCTCGACCACTACGGCACGATGGAGAAATACTACGACGCGAAGAAAAATATCTACCTCCACCAGCAGAAGCACGACACCCTGCTGATAAACTCGGAGATAGCACCCGAGAGCAGTCCCGCTTATGTCTACACAATATCGAATACAGACCCGAATGCAGACATCTACGTCGCCGACGGCAAGATAACACGTCCGGGCGAGGAGTACGAGATACCGACGGGCAACATCAAACTCCTCGGCGAGCATAACCACTACAACATAGCGGTCGCGCACTTCATCACGACCTTCTACGTTGACGAGAAGCAGTTCACGTCGGCGCTGTGCACGTTCGACCCGCTCGCGCACAGGCTTGAATACTTCGGCACATACAAGGGCATACGCTGGTACGACGACTCGATTTCCACTGCCTGCGCAACGGCAATTGAAGCTGTAAAGAGCGTACCCGAGGCGGCGACCGTCCTCATCGGCGGAATGGACCGCGGCATCGACTACACACCGCTTGCTGCATTCCTTGCACAGCACGACATCAACGTGATATGTATGGAGGCTTCAGGCAAGCGCGTGTTCGATATGCTCCTTTCGGCTGACATAGAGGACGAAACGCGCATACACTACGTATCGCATCTTCCCGAGGCGGTGAAGCTCGCCGCGGAGATAACTCCCGAGGGCAGGAGCTGTGTGCTCTCGCCTGCCGCCGCAAGCTACGGTATATTCAAAAATTTCGAGGAACGCGGCGACGTGTTCAAGGAGCTTGTCAAAGCTCTGCCTTGACAGCCGCCAGAGGCTCTGCCTCTGGACTCCGCAAGGGCTCTGCCCTTGACCCGTCGGGGAACACAGTTCCTCGAACCCCTAACTAAGTTGCCGCTCGCAAGCTCGCTCACTTTGTACAAAAGACTCACTCTGCTTTCGGCGGGTAACAATCGCGAAAAAGAGTATGGGCGGATATTATCCGCCCGAAATGTACCAATAAAAAAGCTCTCCAAATCGGAGAG
>CAMHBN010000306.1 GCA_946183385.1 uncultured Ruminococcus sp. | reverse complement strand
CCTCGAGGCACATAACGCCCACGCGCTCCTCTGGAGCTGTTTTCGCCACTACCTTGCTTCCCGACTGCGCTCCCGACTTGATAATAGCGCCGATGAAGAGCGGGTCTGCTATCTTCGCAAGGACGTTGTCCACGCCGAAGACGTTCAGCCACTCGGCGCCGCTATTTTTGAGCTCCGCGAGCAGCCCCGAGCGCTCCAGCGATGAGAACCAGCCGCCGTTTCCGTTCGGGGACGAGGATATGCGCGACTTGCTCTCCATGTATATCTTCCCGTCGAAGTCCACCGACGGAGCCATATCCTGCACGAAGAAGCGGACATAGTCGGCGTTGTAGCCGAAGAAGTTCTTTTCGCGGAAGAAGCCGACGGTGTCATCATGGTTCTTCTCGCTCGTCATCACGCAGAGGTGAATCCACGTGCCCGCTTCATCGACTACCTTCATCATATTGTTGATAAGGCACTCGAAGATGTACAGCTCGCGGGTAACGCCTACATTATACATACCCTTGGGCTTGTCGAAGCCGAGACGCGTGCCCTGCCCGCCCGCGAGGAGCACAGCCGCGACCTTGCCCGCCTTTATGGCTTCGATACCTACGGAGCGGTACTCGCTGCTGTTCTTTTCGATATCGGCGATGGTTACAGCTCCGATGGGCTCGATCTTACCGCGCTTGAGAGCCTCATTGTTTTTCGAGTCAAGAGCCGCGAGTATCGAGAAGTCTATTTTTTCTATCTGTGCAAGCAGGGAGGTCTGCTCCTCCTTGTCAAGCTCGTCATAGAAGCCGAGAAGGTGCTCCTGTCCGCAGGAGCCGAGCAGTTCCTTTGCTTTTTCGTAATTCAGCATGGTGGTACTCCTTTTTTACCATATTATTGATATCATTATATCATAAAGCATAAAAAAATGCAACCTGTGCGTCCGCTTGACTTTTGCCGCGAATCGGAATATAATGGTAATAAGCTCATCGGAGCAAAATGAAACAGGAGAAAAACTATGGATAATATCAGGATAACCGACCTTTACGACCTCTCGCACACAGCCGCAGCGGACTACCTCCGCGGCTTCACCTACCCATGGGAGGCTCTGAAGGGTATCAGCGACTTCATCATACAGCTCGGAAAGACGCTCAGTCCCGACGAGTACGACTGCCCCGCGGAGAACGTGTGGGTGCACAAGACAGCGAAGGTGTTCCCGAGCGCATACCTCGGAGCTCCGTGCATTATCGGTGCGGGCACTGAGGTACGCCACTGCGCGTTCATACGCGGAAGCGCTCTCGTGGGTGAGAACTGTGTAGTCGGCAACTCGGTGGAACTCAAGAACGTCATATTATTCGACAACGTCCAGACCCCGCACTACAACTACGTCGGAGACAGCATACTCGGCTATAAGTCGCACATGGGCGCAGGCTCGATAACCTCGAATGTCAAGTCCGACAAGACCAACGTGGTCATCAAGTCCTGCGGCGAGAAAATGGAGACAGGCATCAAGAAGATAGGCGCGATGCTCGGCGACTATGTCGAGGTCGGCTGCAACAGCGTGCTCAACCCCGGTACGATAATCGGCAGGAACAGCAATATCTACCCCACGAGCTGCGTCAGGGGAGTGATACCCGAGGGCAGTATCTGGAAAACAGGCGGTATCGTGGTAAAGAAAAAATAATTCGTGCCGAAGGCACACCGTAACTCTTCACTCTTCGCTTTTCACTATTCATTATTCACTAAAAAAGCCATAAAGAAGCATTCGCTTCTTTATGGCTTTTGGTATCAGTGATAGTATGAATCAATATCGAGGTATTCCTCAAGGGTGAGGTTTACGTCGTTGCGCTTGTCGGCTTCCTTGCGGAACGCCTCAGCGTTCTCCTTGCCGATGTATCTGATGTGCCACGGCTCGTACTTGTAGCCCGTGATGTCCTGCTTGCCGAACGGGTAGCGGAGGATGAAGCCGTACTCATTGCAGTGAGCCTCGAGCCATATCGCCTCGGGAGTACCCGTGAAGCTGTCGTCGATGATGTTGACGTCGATAGCCATACCTGTCTGGTGCTCGGAGTATCCGGGACGTGCGGAGAATGTGTCCGCAGTGGACTGACCGTATGCGTTGACGTAGTTGTTGTATATCTGCGACTGGAGGTCATAAGAGCGGAAGCCCGACGAGAGGTAAATGCTTATGCCGTCCTTGGCTGCGCCGTCCACGAGCTCCTGAAAAGCGGCGTAGGTCTCGGGAGTAAGACCGCCGGGGTTGTAGTCCTGAGGCAGGGGATAGGACTTGTTCGCTATCAGTATGCCGTCAATGTAGGTGATACCGTTGACTACCTCTGTGCCTGTGCTCTTCTTGACAGTGACCTTTACCTCCGCGCCCTTGGTAAGCTCGTTCTTGTCGGCGACGCTGATTATGCACTTTCCCTCTGCCTTGCCCGTGATATTGCCGACGCTGTCAACAGTGGCTATCTCCTCGTCCGAGCTCGACCACACCTCGTCGATGGTGTCGTAAACGTAGGGGTAGGTGATGGTCTGACCGATGTTTACCTCAGCCTCGCTGTAGCTGAGCGTCACGCCGCTGAGCTTGCCGCCCTCTTCAGCTTCGGTCGTAGCCTCGGTAGTCGTCTCGGGTTCAGCTTCGGTAGTGACAGGCTCGGTGCTCTCGATTGTACCGCCCGCAACGGTGAACCCCTCGGGATCCTGCTGCGTCTTGGGGACTTCTTTTCCGCATGAAACGGCGCTGAATGCGAACATCAGAGCGGTCAACGCGGCAAATATAATACCTTTTGATATCTTCATTATTTCATCTCCGTTTCTTTTCTGACAGACAACGTTATTTTTCTGTCAGACACATTATAACTCATTTTTTCGCAAAAGTAAAGCATTTTTTCGGAATAGCCAAAAAAACATTACTTTTTCTTTCA
>CAMHBN010000305.1 GCA_946183385.1 uncultured Ruminococcus sp. | reverse complement strand
CTCCGAGCCTCGGAGGTGCCTTTTCCGTCAGCCGCGGTTTGCCTTGTCCTCTTCGAGAGTTTCAGCCCACTCGCGGTCAATCTTCTTATTCTTTCTCAGTGCGGTTATCGGAGCTGCAAGAGCCTCGAACATTACGCCCGTGCCCATGCTGTCGCACTTGTAGTTTGCAGTACGCTCGCGGGAAATGCCCACTCTCTCCGCGACCTCTACAGCGTCGATGTTAGCACCGATGAAGAGGAACTCCCAGCCGTACTCCTCCTTCTGACGCTCGATGAGCTTCTTTATCTCCTTGTAGTTGTACTTGTGGCTCGCGTTCTCCATACCGTCGGTCGTGATGATGAACATCGTGTGCTCGGGTACGTCCTCGGGACGGGCGTACTTGTGGATATTCCCGATGTGCTTTACTGCGTCTCCTATAGCGTCGAGCAGAGCCGTGCATCCGCGGACATAGTAGTCCTTGTCGGTCATGGGACGTATCTCCGAGAGCTTTGCGCGGTCGTGAATGACCTCGCTCTCGTTGTCGAAGAGGATAGTCGAAACGTAAGCCTCGCCGTCCTCTTTCTTCTGCTTCTCTATCATTCCGTTGAAGCCGCCGATGGTGTCTGCTTCCAGTCCGCCCATCGAACCGCTTCTGTCGAGAATGAATACCAGCTCTGTGATGTTATTGTTTGTTTTTTTCATAGTTATTACCTCCGCTTTGATATGGTGTTTGGTTTATCCCTGTGACTATATATTACCATATCCCGCGGAGGAAGTGGTCGCCTGACGGGCGACA
Organism: uncultured Ruminococcus sp.; assembly: GCA_946183385.1. GTDB lineage: Bacteria > Bacillota > Clostridia > Oscillospirales > Ruminococcaceae > Ruminococcus. The sequence continues at coordinate 2,127 of CAMHBN010000305.1, read as the reverse complement.
TTTTTTATCCGCCGATCAGCGGCTGGTCGAAGGCGAAAAGAGCCTCGTTTATCTCGATTATATCGTATCTCTTATGCGTGAAGAAATACTCGATGATGATGTCGAACTTGCTGCTGTGCGAGAGGGCAAAGCCCGCCTTCATAAGCATATCCCGCGTCTCGTCAATGGGCAACTCGAGTGCCGCCGCGAAAGCGATAACGGTTATCTTCTTCGGTTTGTAGTGGACGTCGCTGCGTATCTTCGAGAAGAGCTTGCGGTCGATGTTCGCCTTTTTGTAGCACTGCGCGTCCGTTAAGCCTTTTTCGTCTATCTTGCGCAGGAGCATTTCCGTGAAGCTCTCGTCTATCTGCGCCACAGCCTTTTCAAGGTCGTCGGGGAGAGCATCCTCGAAGGCGCAGTATTCCGCCATCGGCATATCGAGCTTCGCAAGCTTTGCCCTGCGGAAAAGGCTGGGCTTTTTATCGGCTTTCGCAGACAGTGCCTGCGGAGCAGGTATAGCTGCCCCGAACAGCTCCGAGCGGCGTCTGTCTTCATTCGCGGTCATCTCAGAGACATAGTTGTCGTCAACATAGCGGCGTATATCCGCGAAAAGCTTCTCGCTCACGAAGAGTGAGTCCCTGTCGAATACGACGATGTATATCATCATATCGTGCTCCATGAGAAAGTCGCTGCACGTATCCATTGCCACGCGGAGAGCCTCAGCGCGCGGGTAGCCGTAAGCTCCCGCTGAAATGAGCGGGAAGGCGATAGTCTTGCAGTCGTGCTCCGCGGCAATGGCAAGGCTCTCGCGGTAGCAGGAGATGAGGAGCTCGCGCTCGCCGTAGTCGCCGCCGTGCCAAATTGGTCCGACCGTGTGTATGACATATTTCGCGGGGAGCTCGTAGCCCTTGGTTATCTTCGCTTTTCCCGTATCACAGCCTCCGAGCTTGCGGCATTCCGCAAGAAGTTTGGGACCTGCGGCACGGTGGATGGCTCCGTCAACTCCGCCTCCGCCGAGCAGGGAGTTGTTTGCGGCGTTGACTATGGCGTCGCATTCCATTTTGGTTATGTCGTTGCGTACAATTGTCAGAGGCATAGTGTGCTCCTCCTTTTTTATTGTGGCTCGGTAACGAGCTCCTGAATAGCTTAATAGAATCATACCATAAATATGCCAAAATGGCAAGCAGTTTCTTCTGCGGAGAAAAGTTACCGCAAGCCTTGCTATTTATTCCGTATTGTGTTATAATGATACCACAAGTTAATTACGGGAGGTATCCGCTATGAAAATGACATCAGCTCAGGCAGCAAAGCTGCTCCGTCAGCTCAACGACGAGCTCAGAACGCTCCAGTACCGCGAGGAGAATACAAAAAGCTTCCTTGCAGCTCTCGGTGAAGACCCCGAGTCCGTCCGCCCCGACTATGACTATGCCGCTTCACAGGAGCAGCAGAATGAAGTCGAGGCGAAGATACGCAAGCTCAAGCACACGATGAACGTGTTCAATGCTACGACAGTCATTCCCGAATATGGTATCACTATCGACGAGATGCTCGTCTATCTCCCGCAGCTCAGCAGACGGGCGGGCAGGCTCTCAATGATGAAGGACGCGCTCCCGAAGGTTCGCGAGAGTGCGGGCTATTCGCGCGGTAATACCGTCATCGACTACCGCTATGCAAACTATGACATCGAGCAGGTCAATAAGGACTACCTCGCCGTTTCCGAGGAGCTCGCAAAGGCGCAGACCGCGCTCGACTACATCAACAACACCGCCGAAATGGATATCGACGTGTAAGACTTTTCCGTTTGCTGTTCCCACTAATATTGGATTTAAAAGTCAGACGATGTTCATTGTTTAAGTCGTCCGTTATTCTTTTTATTGAGGGTAACCTCGGTTCAACGTTTGTGTTTTCGTTCAGTGGAGGAAAGGAATTCTTTTTGCCTTGCGCAAACACTCGGGAACAGCAATAAAAACCTTTCGGCAGCGGAGGTACGGTTACAAGCTGTCAACTTTAAGTTAAAATAAAAAAATATATATTTGACTGTTGACATACTATTTCTTATGTGGTATAATAATATAGTCGTTAAGGACATTATATATCGCGGTGTGGAGCAGCTAGGTAGCTCGTCGGGCTCATAACCCGAAGGTCGTT
>CAMHBN010000304.1 GCA_946183385.1 uncultured Ruminococcus sp. | reverse complement strand
TTCGCTGACGGCGATCATGGAATCTGACGGTTTTGCAAAGAACGCGGCCATCAACGCGGCGACCTGTTTTCAGCCTTGTCGGCTGTACGGTATATGTGCTCTGTCCGCCTGTAATGCAGCGTATGTACGGTCACGAAGCACTCGCTGGACAGTGGGTATTGCTTATTGCTATACTCTCATGGGTATGTCAGGGCAGACAGTGGCGCTTCAAGGCGACGCCCGTCATCATCTGGTCTGTAAACGGCATACTCGCCGTACTCGTCCACATCTATTTCATACCGATGATATACATTGTAATGCTCGGCTATATCGCGACCGATTACTTCGGACGAAAAAAGCTTCTTCGCCCGATACTCTGCTTTGTTTCGACGACTGTGTCCGCGCTCTTCACGATGTTCATTATCGGAGCGTTTTCAGGCTCGGGAAGCTACAGGGCAGGGGGACTCGGCATTTACAGTGCGAACTACAACGCGCTCTTCAACAGTCAGGGCAGAGCGAAATATATAGCTCCGCTCAATTTCCTTGACGGTCAGTACGAGGGCTTTGCCTATCTCGGACTCGGCATAATACTCGGCGGAGCGATAGCTCTCGTCCTCGTAATTTCACGCACAGAGAAGAATCCGCTGAAGCAGTTTTCAGGCTTCTCGCGCGAAAGAAAAGCCGAGATGATATGTATGCTTTCCATATTCGTGCTCAGTATGGTAATAGCTGCAAGTCCGCGCGGAACGTTCAACGGACGTGTCATCTACGACATTAAGCTTCCTGAGGTTATTTTCGGTGTTATGAGCATATTCCGCGCAACAGGCAGATTCGCATGGGTCGCCGTGTACATCGTGTATACCTCCGTCCTTTTTGCGATATCAAAGCTGTCGGGAAAGAGGACAGCTATGTTCTGCATGGTTCTGATAGCGGCAGTGCAGGTGCTTGACCTCCGCGTTATGATGAAAAACGAGAGTATGCGCAATGCTGCCAAGAAAGCTTATGAAGACCCGCTAAAAGATCCGAAGTGGGAGGAGCTCGCCGACGAGGCAGACGAGATCGTTTTCGCTCCGCTTCCTGTGGATTACCTTGCATATTACGAGATATTCTACGCCTTCGGTGAATACGCAGACGAGAACGACATCGAGCTTAGCAGCTTTGCGGTTGCAAGAGGCGACTACTCATATCTGCGCGACGACGCCGACGAAAAGCTTCAGCAGGTAATCGACGGCACAGCCGATGAAAACTACATTGTCGTATTCATCAACGAAGAAGACATACCAAAGGAGAATGAAAATTTCACGGTTTATGACCTCGATGGCTACAAGGTGGCAGTCAATAATAGTTAAATAAAAAAAATATAAATTAAGGCTTGACATAAGCTCTGCTAAGTGATATAATTTATATTGTTGATTGCAGGAAATACACTGACTGGGTGTGGCGCAGTTGGTAGCGCGCTACCTTGGGGTGGTAGAGGCCGTGGGTTCAAGTCCCGTCACTCAGACCAGTTGCGATCAGCAACCCCAATAAAGCTCCGTGGCAATAGCTGCGGAGTTTTTCTTTTGCGCATATAAAATAAAGCCGTATACATCACTGTATACGGCTTTATCATTTTTACTTGACTACGACCTTCTTGAACGCCTTCTTGCCCTTGCGGACGATGATGTCCTTGTCGAGGGTTATCATAGCCTTCGGGTCGGAAACCTTCATGTCGTCAACTGTGATACCGCCCTGCTGAACGAGTCTGCGAGCCTCTGAAATAGAGGGAGCAAGCTCCGCCTTGACGAGGATATTGAGTATACCCATAGCTCCGTCTGTAAGGTCAGCAGCGCTTATCTCGGCAACGGGCATATTCTCGTTGTCGCCGCTTCCGCCGAACAGAGCCTTAGCCGCTGCCTTAGCCTTTTCAGCCTCTTCCTCGCCGTGAACGAGCTTAGTGAGCTCATAAGCAAGGAGCTCCTTAGCCGCATTGAACTGTGCGCCCTCCATGGTCTTTTCCATTTCCTCTATCTGCTCAACAGGCACGAATGTGAGCATTTTCAGGCACTTGATAACGTCAGCGTCGTCAACGTTACGCCAGTACTGGAAGAAGTCGTAGGGAGTAGTCTTCTCGGGGTCAAGCCAAACAGCGCCCTTCTCGGTCTTGCCCATCTTCTTGCCCTCGGAGTTGAGGAGGAGAGTGATAGTCATAGCGTAGGCGTCCTTGCCGAGCTTGCGGCGGATAAGCTCCGTGCCGCCGAGCATATTGCTCCACTGGTCGTCGCCGCCGAACTGCATATTACAGCCGTATTTTTGGAATAGCTGGTAGAAGTCGTAGCTCTGCATTATCATATAGTTGAATTCGAGGAAGGAAAGTCCGCGCTCAAGTCTCTGCTTGTAGCACTCGGCTGTGAGCATACGGTTTACGCTGAACTGAGTGCCTACCTCGCGGAGCACCTCGATGTAGTTGAGGTTCATAAGCCAGTCTGCGTTGTTCACGACGATAGCCTTGTCCTCGGAGAAGTCGATGAATCGGCTCATCTGCTTCTTGAAGCAGTCAACGTTGTGCTGGATGGTCTCTGGAGTCATCATCTTGCGCATATCGGTCTTGCCCGAGGGATCACCTATCATAGCGGTACCGCCGCCGATGAGAACAATAGGCTTGTTGCCTGCCATCTGGAGTCTCTTCATAAGGCAGAGAGCCATGAAATGTCCAACGTGCAGGGAATCGGCTGTCGGGTCGAAGCCAATGTAGAAGCACTGCTGGTAGTACTCGTCGTCGCTGCTGCACTGCTCCCGCGTCTTGTACGTGCGCCACTCGAAGTCCGTCACCTGCCCCTGCGTGCCTGTCTCCACCACGCACTTGTCGCCTATCACGAGCATGCAGGCCAGCACCGACACCTTGCTGATGTGGTCGGCACTGTCGCCCACGGCACTGTACTTAAACTCATACTCCACGGGACC
>CAMHBN010000303.1 GCA_946183385.1 uncultured Ruminococcus sp. | reverse complement strand
CATGAGCATGAAGAAATAGTATACAAAACAGCAAAGGAACATTCCGAATCGGATAAGTCCCACACCTGTCAAGATGAAAAGCAGCAGGTAGTTCAGTGTAAATGCCAAGACGATCAAAGTCACGATGAGCGTTGCCACAACACTCACCCACTGTGAGGCGGTAGTTGGTTTGTATTTCCTCATAGAAATGCTCCTCCCTTTATCCAAGTTGAGTGAACTGTACCTTTGTGTGGTCTTTGCTGATTATGACCGCGCTGCTGTGCGGGTGGTTGCTGTTATGAGTTGCAGAGAGCACGTATACAGTCGCATCTGTGCTGCCCCAGAAGTCTTCGTCCATCCACACCTTGAGCGACTTGTCGGTATCAGACCACGTCTCGGCTTTCTCGCTTACTGTATCAACGTTGGTTGAGTGGTAATTCTTGAAATCACCTATCGGTAAGGTATATATCGCCTGTGGAGCATATTCGCTCTCGTAAGCCTCTATGGTGTCAGCCGAAGTCTTGAACCTCGCCGAGCAGTGACCTGCTCCCTGCATAATGTGCGGGGCAAAGTCGAATTCGTAATCCGTGATGTCCTTCGGAAGATGTGAAGGAAAATCAGGCGTCTTGCCCTGACCTGATACTACGATATACGAACGCTGAATGTTGTACCTCCACGGAGAAGTCGAATGGATATACGGTCCGAAGGTCATTGAAAAGAGAATGAAGCCCATTAACGGAAGTGAAAGAATACAAACCACAAGTCCTATGATGAAAAAGAGCTTCTTTTTCTCAGCAAATATGATTAAAGCCATTAAAAGCCATATAAAGGGTATTACGAGTGCTATGATAGATGTAAGGTTTCCGCCTACCGCTATCAGATTCCATAGCATAAATAGCAGAGGAATCAGCGTCAGAATGCCAAATATAGCGGTAAAAGTCTGCGCAGACTTACTTAACGGTTTCATTCAAATCTGACTTTTATCGCATTAGCGTGAGCTGTAAGTCCCTCACGCTCGGCGATGAGGACAATATCGTCCTTTGCGGCGCGGAGAGCGTCCTCGGTGTAGTATGTGTAAGCCATACGCTTCGTGAAGCTCGCAACTCCGAGCGGCGAGAAGAATCGTGCAGTACCGCTCGTGGGAAGAACGTGATTCGGACCTGCGTAGTAGTCGCCGAGAGGCTCGGAAGCGTAGTTTCCGAGGAATACCGAGCCCGCATTCTCTATCGCTCCGAGGAGCTCAAACGGGTTCTCCATGAGGACTTCAAGGTGCTCGGGAGCTATCTCGTTGGCGAGCTCAACGCACTTCTCGCGGCTGTCTGCGATGATTATTGCGCCGTAGTCGTCGAGTGACTTCGATATTATCTCCTTGCGTGAGAGATATTCCTTCTGACGCTCTATCTCGGCGATGGTGGCGTCCGCGAGCTTCTCGCTCGTTGTAACCATTATTGCAGAGGCGAGTACGTCATGCTCCGCCTGTGACATAAGGTCAGCGGCTGCGAATTTCGGGTCTGCGGTATCGTCAGCGATGACAAGTATCTCGCTCGGACCCGCTATCATATCAATGTCAACTACGCCGTAGAGGAGCTTCTTAGCCGTCGCAACGTAGATGTTTCCGGGACCTACTATCTTGTCGCACTTGGGTATCTCCTCAGTGCCATAAGCAAGAGCTGCGATAGCCTGTGCTCCGCCAGACAGGAAGACGCGGTCAACTCCGCATATAGCCGCGGCTACAAGTATATCCTTGTTGGGAGTACCGTCCTTCTTGGGAGGAGTAACCATTATTATTTCCTTGACTCCCGCGATTTTAGCAGGGATAGCGTTCATAAGCACGCTCGAAGGATATGCAGCAGTGCCGCCGGGAACGTACAGACCCACGCGTGAGAGTCCGCGAACCTTCTGTCCCATAATGCAGCCGTCAGCTTTGGCATTGATGAAGCCCTGCTCGACCTGCCTGTTGTGGAAGTCGGCGATATTCTCCTGCGCATTGAGGAGCGCGTCCACGAACTCCCGATCTGCCTCGGTGAGAGCATCGTTGATGACCTCACGGGGTACCTCGTAATACTGCGGGAGATTGCCGTCGAATTTGAGCGTGTAGTTCTTGACGGCAGTGTCGCCGTTAGCTCTTACGTCCTCTATTATAGCGGAAACGGTCTCGGTGACCTTCTTGTTCGTCTCGCCCGCACGCTTTGAAAGCTCGGCGAGGAAGTCCTTCTCGTCCGTTCCGTTTGCGAATATCTTCTTCATATCTATCTCTCCTGTTTACAGATTTGCCTGTATCTTCTCGATGAGCTCCTCTATCTCAGCCTGACGCATTTTCAGACTGACCGTGTTGACGATAAGTCTCGCGGAGATAGGCGCTACGTCCTCGATGACCTCAAGTCCGTTCTCCTTTAAGGTAGTGCCTGTCTCAACTATATCGACGATTCCGTCCGCAAGCTCAAGAAGCGGCGCGAGCTCCACAGAGCCCTCTATCTTGATAATTTCGGTGTCCATTCCCTTCTTCTCGAAGAAGCTGCGGGCAACGTTCGGGTACTTCGTAGCTATGGTCTTTACGCCGTAGCCACGGTAGAAATCGTAGCCCTTCTTCGTAGCAAGCGCGAACTTGCACCTGCCGAAGCCGAGGTCAACGAGCTCGAAGAACTTGCCCTTCATCTCCATTATCGTGTCCTTGCCGACTACGCCCATATCGCACACACCGTGCTCGACGTAGGTTATAACGTCGTTTGCCTTTGCAAGTACGACCTCGAGATTGCCGTCGGGAATTGGAAGAATGAGCTTCCTGCCCTTTTCGCGGACTGCCGTACAGTCAAAGCCGAGCTTCTCGAAGAGTCCGACCGTATCCTTTTCAAGTCTGCCCTTTGTGAGGGCTATTCTGATAGGTCTTTCCATTTTTATGCCTCCTCGCTTTCTGCGTTAACAACTGCTATGCGTGCTATCTTTCTCTCGATA
>CAMHBN010000302.1 GCA_946183385.1 uncultured Ruminococcus sp. | reverse complement strand
AGAGCGTATTCATCGGCTCGGGCGCAGGACTCCCCAGATTCATGAATATCCCCGGTGAGAACCTCAGCGGCGTTTACTCCGCGAACGAGTTCCTCACACGTATCAACCTAATGAAGGCATACAAGGAAGGCAGTGCGACTCCTATCAAGGCAGGCACGAGCGCAGTTATCGTCGGCGGCGGAAACGTTGCTATGGACGCAGCTCGCTGTGCAAAGCGTCTCGGCGCTGACGTAACCATCGTTTACCGCCGTACAGAGAAGGAGCTCCCCGCGCGTGCAGAGGAAGTCGAGCACGCAATGGAGGAGGGCATCAACTTCAAGTTCCTCACCAACCCGACAGAGATAACAGCCACCGAGGACGGCTGGGTAAAGGGCGTTATCTGCCAGCAGATGGAGCTCTCCGAGCCCGACGCATCGGGCAGAGCAAAGCCTGTTCCGATAGACGGCGCGTTCTTCGAGATAAAGGCTGACTGCGTTATCATGTCGATAGGTACATCTCCGAACCCGCTCATCAAGGCTACAACAGCCGGACTTGACACCCAGAAGTGGGGCGGTATCATCGCGGACGAGGACGGTCTGACCTCGAAGGAGGGCGTATACGCGGGCGGCGACGCCGTAACAGGCGCGGCTACGGTTATCCTCGCAATGGGCGCAGGCAAGAAGGCTGCCGCCGCAATGGACGAGTACCTTCAGAACAAGTAAAGCTGAATACATAAAGAAAGAGCGCACTTCGGTGCGCTCTTTTTTGTATGGGTGGATATTATCCGCCCGTCATTTTACCGACAAACCAACGGAAACATAATGTAGGGGCGCACATTGTGCGCCCCTACAGTTACCCTATAATGTCCTTGTTAAACAGCCTCATCGTATCGAGCTTGAGGGCACGGTGCTGCGGCTTGGAGAGGGTCGGGTCGTTGGCGAGTATGCGCTGTGCGCACTCCTGCGCCTTGCCCGAGAGCTCCATGCTGCACGCGACGTCGGCAATTTTCAGCGGCGGCAGACCGTGCTGAGCGCTGCCGAAGAAATCGCCGGGACCGCGCATTTTGAGGTCCTCCTCGGCAATTTTGAAGCCGTCGGTGGTGTGGGTCATTATCTTCATGCGTTTGAGGCAGTCCTCGTTGGTGTTGTCGGTGATGAGTATGCAGTAGCTGAGGAACTCTCCCCTGCCCACGCGTCCGCGGAGCTGATGGAGCTGCGAAAGTCCGAACCGCTCGGCGTTCTCGATGACCATTACAGCCGCATTCGGGACGTCCACGCCGACCTCAACAACGGTAGTACATATCAGCGCTTGTATCTCGCCGTCGCGGAAGCGCTTCATCACCTTTTCCTTTTCGGCGGCACGCATCTTGCCGTGCAGCAGAGCCGTGGAATAGCCCTTCAAGCTGCCGTTTGCGGCGTCCTCGGCGTAGGACTTGACCGCGAAGAGGTCGCTCTCGCTGTCCTCGATCATCGGGCAGACCACATAAGCCTGCCGCCCCTCGTCGATGAGCCTGCGCACGAAGCCGAAAGCGTCGGCGCGCTTCTTTCCCGTGACGGCGTAGGTCTTGACGGGCTGCCTGCCCTTGGGGAGCTGCGATATCACGGAGATATCGAGGTCGCCGTATATCATCAGCGCGAGAGTGCGCGGGATAGGCGTCGCGGACATAACGAGCCTGTGCGGAGAATCGCCCTTTTCCGCGAGTGCGGCGCGCTGATTGACGCCGAAGCGGTGCTGCTCGTCGGTGATGACGAGCCCGAGCGACTTGTACTCCACGTCCTTCTGGATAATAGCGTGTGTGCCGACCATCACGTCTATCTCGCCCGCGGCGAGACGTGCGCGGATGTCGGCTTTTTTCTTTGCGGTAGACGAGCCCGTCAGCAGGCAGACCCTCACCCCGAGCGGTTCGAGCAGCTCCGAGAGCGTGACGTAGTGCTGCGAGGCGAGTATCTCCGTCGGAGCCATGAGCGCCGACTGCACGCCGTTTTTCGCCGCAAAGCAGCACGCCGCGGCGGCAACTGCGGTCTTGCCGCTGCCGACATCGCCCTGCAAGAGGCGGTTCATCGGGATATTGCGGCAGAGGTCGCGGAGGATATCGGCGACGGCTGCGGACTGCCCCTGAGTGAACTCGAACGGCAGATTCGCCGTGAAATCGTCTATGCTGACCTTGCTGTCCATTGCGAAGGCGGTGGTCTTGCGGCGGCGGAGCTTCATCATCGTCATACCGAGCTGGAGCTTCAGCAGCTCATCGAATGCGAGACGACGTCGGGCGTCCTCGGCAGCTTGGTCGCTCTCGGGAAAGTGTATGTTTTCGAGCGCCCACATAAGGGGCTTAAGCTGATATCCGTCGAGGATCTCCTGCGGGAGCGTCTCGAACGGGAACTTCTCCATAATACCGAGAGCCTGCCGCATATTGGTGCGAACCATATTGACGGAAAGTCCCTGCGTGAGGCGGTATATCGGCTGAATGAGGACGCTCTCGTCCGCCTTGATGAAGACTGGAGCAGTCATCTCGCGGCGTAGCAGATTGCCGTTGACCTTGCCGTACATATAATAGGTCTGCCCCTCCTGCAGTGCCTGAAAGCCGTAGATATTGTTGTAGATGACGATAACGATGCTGTCGGAGCCGTCGGTCGCGATGGCATTGCATATAATGAGCCCGCCTCTCACGCGCTGAGGGCGGTTTTTTTGTATCACGGTGAGCTTCAGCACGTTGTAGTCGCCGAGGTTTGCCTGACCGATCGGGACATGAGCGCGGAAGTCGAGGTAGGCGCGGGGAATGTGGTAGATGAGGTCGTAGGGCGAGGAAATGCCGAGTTTTCGGTACTTCTCGCCTCTCGCCTTACCCACGCCCTTGAGGTATTCTATCTCGGAAAAAAGGTCAGCGGACATAGCGGGCTCCTTTCTTTAATAATGGTAACTTATTTATTATAGCGCAATTCCGCCGCGTATGTCAAGCGCCAG
>CAMHBN010000301.1 GCA_946183385.1 uncultured Ruminococcus sp. | reverse complement strand
AAGCTATCCCAACCTCAACAACATCCCCGTCGTCATCGGCAGGATAAGCTCCTCTGTAAAGGATATTGAACTGTAAAAGGATCATATATGAAAAACAAACACTTAAAGAACAGCAACGGCATTGCGATATGTGACAGTATCATAATGTCCGTGAAGAAGAAGCGCCCGAATTTCAGGGTGATAGAGGCTGTAGCCATCGCTGTGTGCGGCTTTGTTGCGACGATAATGTCGTTCTTCTCGATGTTCAGCTTCGAGTATAACAAGCCCGCTGTGGTATTTGCAGCAATATTCTTCTCAGCTGTGTATATCACCCTCGCTCTGATGGGCAAGCGCGGTATATGGATAGCCGCGGGCTCGGTGTTCATCGCGATGTTCGCCTGCTACAGGCACCTCGAAAAGCTCGCGCTCGGCTTCAAGTTCATCTACAACAGGATATACAGCGCCTCATATCATACCGACATCAACTACTACAAATTCCTCAAGCCCGAACTTGAGATGAGCTCTGTCACCACCTTCTTCGTACTCTATCTGTGGGCGCTCGCTCTCGTCATCTACATTTTCACGATATACCGTCCCAACTCCATACCGCCGCTGATAGTTACCTTCCCCGTACTCGAGGTCGGACTCTACAACGGCATGAAGGTGTCGGTGCTCTGGGGAATGCTTCTCGTGGGATACTGGCTCGCGCTCTTTGCGATGACAACTATCGACATCGGAGAGTATTCGGGCGGTACGGGCGGCTTCGTCCGCAAGGAGAACCTCTTCTTCCCCAAGCGGCAGATGAGGCTGAAGGTCACCGAGAAATGCGGCGTCATCCTCATAACCGAGGTTCTCGCCATTACTCTCATCACCATAAGCATGATGAAGTTAACGGGCTACAGGAGAAGCGACGAGATAAACAAGAAGCGCATCGCCGTCCGCGACGCAGTGAACTCGTTCACCATCGACGACCTCGCGGGAAGCGTATCAAATATCACAAGCGCATTCGGCTTCACGTTCACTACCAATACCCACAAGCTCGGCAACGTCGACAGGCTGCGCTACAAGGACACGACTGACCTCGTTGTCACCGTGAGCGACCGTGTCCCCGGCGCGATATATCTCAAGGAGTTCACGGGCGTAAGATACACCTCCGACGAGTGGACTGCCTTCTCCGACTCGGTATACAACGAGGATATATTCAGCGACTTCAAGAAGTATTCGATACATCCGCAGGACTTCCCGTACATTATGGACCACCTGATGTACCAGAACAAGGACGACTACTCGATACGCATAAAGTCCAACCTGCGCAACAACCACAGCTTTGCTCCATACTGCACGGCTCCTTTCAGCATAGCCGAGTACAACTACGACAAGGACGTTGTCTCGAAAAAGAACGACCAGAACGAATACGCTTATGCGTTCTTCCCGTATTCTCCCGACGATGTTATATCACAGCTCGGCACGTCATCGCGTATGATATGCTCGCCCGACCGTCTGAATGATGCGGAGACACGCAGGAAGATAATGGATTACTGCGATAAGAACGGGCTGCTGTTCAACAGGGACGGAGACAACTACTTCACGCTTTCCCCGAATATCAGCGTCCAGACGTCGTACTACTACGACGCTCCCGACGCGCTCCTTGCACAGCTCGTAGAGGAGCAGTACGAGAAGTTCGTGTACGATAACTACCTGCAGATCCCCGACACGCCCGAAATGGCTGAGGTGCGCGGTGAATTTGCTTCCCTGCTCGGGGACGGCGCCAAGAAGCGCACCGCAAGCGAGCAGATAGCCGTACTTGATGCACTGAGGGAGAAGGTCGGCACTATGGCGGAATACTCGCTCACCCCGGGACGCACTCCCAACAACCGCGACTTCGTCAACTACTTCCTGCTTGAGAACCACAAGGGCTACTGCACGCACTATGCCTCCGCTGGAGTTATCCTCGCGAGAATGGCAGGCATACCCGCCCGCTATGCGACTGGCTACGTCATAGTCGGCGACGACTTCGCCGAAGCCTACTACCACCCTGCTCTCCACACCTACAAGATCGACGTCAAGGACAACCGCAGTCACGCGTGGGTGGAGGTCTACCTCAGCGGCTACGGCTGGGTGCCTTACGAGTTCACGGCGGGCTACTCTCAGCAGACGATAGACACTAATCCCACGACGGCAACTACTACCGAGTCTGAGACTGCGACCGAGACGACCACGACTCCCGTCTCGACGGAGACTACATCAGGAGACACTACCGAAACTCACAGCCCGAGAAGCACCACTTCTGCTAATAATACCACGACTGCCGCACTGACATCAGCCGCAACTACCGCCGTTACAACAGGCGGAGCGGGTCTCGGCAGAGGCGGTTGGCTCGGACACATCACTATCCCGCCCAAGGTCAAGTACACGATATATACGATACTCCTTGCGGGAGCGTTCATTGTAGCGGCTCTGCTGAGGCGTGCGCTGATACTGTGGCTGAGACGCAAGCACCTCCGCGAGGGCGACCCGTCGAAGCGTATGCGCTACATCTACGGCTACGCCGAGAAGCTCCTCGGCATAATGGACATCAGGTGCGAGGGCGAGTCGCGAATGGAGTTCGCAGCGAAGGTAGACCGAGCTCTCGGCGGCAGGCTCTTCCCCGAGGGAAGCTTCACTGCCTGCACTGACGCGGCTCTGAGAGCGGCATTCTCCGAGAGCGTGCCGAGCAAGTCCGAGGCTGACGCAAGCATGAAGTTCGTCGAAAAGTTCGCGAAGAAGCTGTACGGCGAATCGAAGCCTCTGCGCAGATTCTGGCTGAAATTCATCAACGTGATACAATAAAACTGTAGGGGCGCACAGTGTGCGCCCGTCGAAAACGAATTGATTATGGGGCGGATAATATCCGCCCCTACATTTTTTCAGAATTTTGTGATATTCCCCTTTCCCATTTCGTTTATAGAGTAGAAGCGCTTCGAAGGGTGTCCCTTCAGCC
>CAMHBN010000300.1 GCA_946183385.1 uncultured Ruminococcus sp. | reverse complement strand
GGCAGGGTCTGGGACAGAGTCCCAGCGGAGTCCAGAGGCAGAGCCTCTGGCGGGTCAAGGGCAGAGCCATTGAAAAAACGTCCGAAGGAAAATTCCTCGGACGTTTTCATTTTATTTATCCAGTTTTGCCTCGAACTCATCTGTCGGGAGCGGCTTGCCGAAATAGTAGCCCTGCGCCAGTGAGCAGCTGTTGTCGCGGAGCATATTTACCTGTTTCTCCGTCTCGACGCCCTCGGCGATACATTCGAGCCCGAGCTCCTTCGCCATTGCCACGATGTACTTGAACATAACGCTGCGGGTGCTGTGCGGATTGTCCGCGTCTATCGGGATGAGGCTCCTGTCTATTTTCAGCACGTTCCACGGTATCTCGCGGATGAGGTTGAGCGACGACTGTCCCAGACCGAAGTCGTCCACGGAGGCGCTTATGCCCTCCTGCTGGAGCTCGCTTACCACGCGCTTTATCTCCTTGAATTCGACGTCGGTCGTGGACTCGGTGAGCTCTATCTCTATGAGGTCATGCGGCACGCGGTACTTGTCCACGATGTCGATGATGTGCTCGGAGAGGTCGGCGTCCATCATGTTTTTGCGCGAGAAGTTGACCGATACGCGCACAACGGGCTTGTTCCCGTCGAGGCGGCGGCGTATGTCCTGACAGACGTGCTCGAGCATATAGAAGTCGAGCTTGCATATATCGGAGCTCTGCTCGAGTATCGGGATGAAGTCGGAGGGCATGATGACAGTGCCCTCGTGCTCCCAGCGGCAGAGAGCCTCCGCGCCGATTATCTCCTCGGACTGTATGTCCGACTTAGGCTGGTAGTAGACCTTGAACTCGCCGTTTTCTATCGCGAGCGGCAGGAGCTTGCGGAAGTTGGCAAGTCTCTCTCTGCCCTCCTCGGTCTTGCCGTCGAAGAATACGATGTTGTCGGAGGGGTTGAGCTTTGCGGCTCTTGATGTGGTGGCTATCTTGTCCATGATATCGCCCACGTCCTCGTAGACGAAGCCGTCGGGGATACGGAAAACACCCGTGCTCGCTGAGACATTCACGCGGTCGGAGCTGTTTGAACCATAGGATACAGGCACACCCTTGAGTATCTCGAGCACGTCGATCAGCAGACCGTCGTCGAAAATGGCTACGAAATTGTCGCCGCCCGCACGGCAGATGATGCCGTCGTCGCCGATGACTTCCTCAAGCATCGTGTAGTAGTTCCTGATGACGATGTCGCCGTTATTTCTGCCTATCTCCTGATTTATCTGCGAAAAGTGGCGGAGGTTGAAGTAGACGGCGGTGTGCGTGCCGAGCTGCTTCCGCTCGTTGAGCTGTTCGAGGCAGCGTATGAACGAGCGCATATTGCGGTAGCCGTTGTCGTCGTAGAAGGTCAGGCGCTCGACTATCTTTCTCAGCCTGCTGTTGCTGATGAAGCTGAGGACCACCTTCATAACAAGGTCTACCTTTTCGCGTTCCTCATCGCTGAGAGGCTCGGTGCCTTCAGCCATATATACCCTGCACTTCGAGACTGCCATCGACTCGTCAACGATACGTCTGCCCATTATCTCGCTGCCGCCCTCGCCGCTGTCGTAACAGACGAAGACCTCGCCGCGTCCTGATTTTTCGTGGTTGGCGCTCTTGTAGAATTCGGTGACGCCCTTGGATACGCGGAAGAGCCTGCACAGCCCCGCAAGAGGCTCGTTTATCCTTTCAATGCTGAAATTATCGGTATCTCTGGTGACGGCGATGAGCTGCTCGAGCAGTTCGTAGTAGCGTATCTGCTTGTCGGTTTCCATATTTCACCCCTCCTGTAGAAAGCTGTCGAAGAAAGTATTTGATTAATTATAACACATAATGATAAAAAAAGCAACAGACGCGGGAGATTTTTTAGTTTTCGGACGCAAAAACAAAGCTTCGGTAAAACGCTGAGTTTGTACAGTTGGTAATTGTCTAATATTACAACGAAAAAATATCCTTGCGGTATAATCTACTCTGAATATATATGCAAATGTAATGTTTTTATGAACGTAAATTACATTTTTTGTAATCTTATTGACAATGATAATACTATAGTGTAAAATATAATTATACTAACCAACTAAGTCTGTGCAATATTTGCACGCTGCTATACAAGAGGTAATAATTATGTCAGGATCTATCAAGAAAAGAGTCGCACTTTCAACGGCTCTGATACTTTTCCTGTTCGTTATGGTGGCTTTTACCGCGTCGTATATCATCGTGACCCGTATAGGCAGCCGATATCAGGAAGCCGGCCTTTCTGCGGCTCTTGACTTCGCGGAGATGACCATAGACGCCGATACCGCCAAGGAGTGCTTCTCCACAAGAAACAGAACAGAGGAATTTCAGACCGTTCAGAACAAGATAAGCGAATATCAGAAAAGAAACAGTCAGGTGATAGTCCGTATGTCACTTGCCAGCTTCAGCAATTCCTCGGGCAGCTTCATCTATGATTCCGCGGGAGAGGAGCTCGGGGCTAAGCTCGACTACACCGAAAAGACTGCTGCCTCCAAGGCGGAGCTGATAAACGGCAGAAGTACCCTCCGCTACAAGGAGAACGGAAAAATTACGGCTATGCGTCCGATACGCACTGTCGATGACGCGCTTTGCGGATATATCATCGTGACGATACAAAAGCCCTACGGTAATATGTATCTGCCTTATGAGGTCGCGATATGCGTGACTATGCTCGTGATAAGCGCCAGCTTCGCCCTCTTTATCAGGGGAATGTTCAACAGGCTGATATTCCGCCCTATCAAGCAGATGACCGATTCGGCGGTCTACCTCTCGGGCGACGACAGCGTGTCCGAGGGCAAGGACGCGTCCGTAATGTTCGATACCAAGCGCAGCGACGAGATAGGTCAGCTCAGTGCCGCGCTCCAGAAAATATTCTTCGATATGAACACCGGTGCCGAGCATCTCTCGCAGGCTCTCTATGACGCCAACCACGACGGTATGACCCAGCACCTC
>CAMHBN010000299.1 GCA_946183385.1 uncultured Ruminococcus sp. | reverse complement strand
ACAGTACACCTGACGGGTGTTACCGACATTCCTTTGTTATATATGTTATATCAAGGCATGGTCTGCGCTGTATCCGGTGTTAGGCTATGCCTTTTGCGGCTTCCCGCAGAAAACGATTCAATTTCTATATAACGGAGGATTCTTATGTTAGGGCAGATAATTCTGCAAATAGTGCTCATCGCTCTCAACGCCGCTTTCGCCTGCGCTGAGATAGCGGTAATTTCCATAAACGACACGCGGCTCGAAAAACTCGCCGCAAGCGGCAACAAAAAAGCCGTTAAGCTAAAAAAGCTCACAAGTCAGCCCGCCCGCTTCCTTGCGACTATCCAGGTCGCGATAACGCTCTCGGGCTTCATCGGTGCGGCTTTCGCCGCCGACAACTTCTCCGAGCACCTGACCGCTCTCATTATGAAGACGGGTGTTGACCTCCCCGAGAATGTGCTCCGCGCGGTATCGGTAGTGGCGATAACGCTCCTGCTCGCGTACATAACGCTTGTTTTCAGCGAGCTCGTGCCGAAGCGCCTCGCGATGAAATACTCCGAGAAGCTCGCGCTCGGTCTGGCGGGAGCAATCCGCTTCACGCAAATAGTTTTCGCGCCGCTCGTGTGGCTGCTCAACCTCTCCACGAACGCTGTGCTCCGTCTCTTCGGCGTTGACCCGAACAAGGAGGAGGACACCGTAACCGAGGAGGAGATAATGATGATGTCCGACGCGGGCGCGGAAAAAGGTACCATTGACGAGGACGAGAACCGCATCATCAAGAACGTTTTCGCCTTCGATGATACCACAGCCGAGCAGGTCTGCACGCACCGCACCGACGTCAATGTCCTGTGGAGCAGCGACCCTGTCGAGGTGTGGGAGGAGACAATCCACCGCACACGCCACTCTATCTTCCCGATATGCGGCGAAAGCGTGGACAACGTCATCGGTATACTCAACGCGAAGGACTATTTCCGCCTCGACGACAAGAGCCTCGACAATATCATGGCTAATGCTGTCCGCGAGCCGTACTTCGTCCACGAGACGATGAAGGCGGATGCTCTGTTCGCGCAGATGAAGAAAAAAGGCGCCGACCACTTCGCGGTGGTAGTCGATGAATACGGCGGAATGACAGGCATTGTCACCGTCACTGACCTCGTGGAGCAGCTCGTCGGCGAGTTCGACGACGACGAGACGGGCGAGACCGAGGCTGAGTTCGAGCAGATAGCCGACGACCAGTGGCTCATACCGGGTATAATGCCGCTGAGCGAGGTCTGCGAGGAGCTCGGAGTCGTGCTGCCCGCGGACAAGTTCGACACCTTCGGCGGCTACGTCATTGCGGGGCTCGGCGAGATACCCAAGGACGGCTCAAAGACCTACCTTGAATGTGACGGACTGCGAATCGACGTGCTCGAGATACACCACCACCGCGTGGAGCTCTGCCGCGTGAAGAAGCTGCATACCGAAGTCAAGGAGGAAGAGGAAGAATGACGAGGGCTCTGCCCTTGACTCGCTGGGACTCTGTCCCAGACCCTGTCGGGGAGCGCAGCTGAACAGCCCGTCCCCTCTGTCAGCTTCGCTGACATCTCCCCACACTGTGGAGAGTCACCCCGAACCCCTAACTACGTTGCCGCTCGCAAGCTCGCTCACTTTAAACAAATGGCAAAGCCTGCTTTCGGCGGATAACAACCGCGGAATAATAAGCAAAAAAACAGGGACGGATAATATCCGTCCCATTCGTTATTATTACATCCATTTTTTTATGTCGGTCTCTTTTCCGCCCGCTGACAGGTACGAATAGAAGCCGAGCACATACGATGCGTCCTTGCTGTCTATCTTGCCGTTCGAGTCGATATCCGCGTATTTTTTCTGCTCCGAGCTGAGCTTCGACTTGCCGCCCGACGACGCCGCGGCGTACTCTATGAGTATACTCGATGCGTCCCTGCTGTCTACCCTGCCGTCGGAGTCGAGGTCGCCGTAGCTCAGCGTCTTCTCCTTCTCCTTGGGTATGTAGGCATCGGAGAATTCGTTGTATTTCAGGAATATCTGTGTCCAGTAGATGGTGTTGTTCTTCTGTGTCACACCAACGCCGATGTACATGAAATCAGGGTCGAGGATATTGCTCTTATGTCCCTCGGAGTTCATCCACGCTGTCATAACGCGCTCGGGAGAGGTCTGACCTGCGGCGATATTCTCGCCGATGTAGTAGTAGTCGAGCCCGAACTCCTCTATGACGCTGAAGCACTTCTTGCCGTTCGGGCGCTGGTGGTCGAACACCTGCGTTATCTCCTGCGCACGCACCTGAGCCGCGCTCTGGAGCTTCGGCAGCACGCGCAGCGGAGACAGTCCCTTCGCGCTGCGCTCCTTGTTGACGAGCACTGCCACCTGATTGGCGTAGTCCGACATTTCGCTGTCTGTGAGGGTGGTCGTCTGCTCTGTGAAGGTAGGGGCGCTGACGCCTGCTGCGTTCGCGCCGATACACGGTACACCGACAGCCGCAATGACAGCAGCTGCCAATATGCCCAACATCTTTTTCATTGCGACTACCTCCCTATCTTACTTTATTTCATAATACCACATTCGACGATAACTTGTCAACGAGCGGCTTGAAAATTGTAGAAATACACAATAATAGTTTGTTCACATATACATTTGTCACAAAGGAAAAGGCTTAATTTAGCAAAATAAAAAGGACTGTACCGAAGTACAGTCCCTTGTTAGCGTAAGTAATTCGATTACTTGAGCTCGATTGTAGCGCCAGCCTCTTCAAACTTAGCCTTGAGCTCGTTAGCCTCTGCCTCTGAAACGCCTTCCTTGAGAGCCTTAGGAGCAGCCTCAACTATCTCCTTAGCCTCCTTAAGACCAAGACCGAGAACTTCCTTAGCAACCTTGATAACTGCCATCTTAGCGTCACCGAAGGATGTAAGAACTACGTCGAACTCTGTCTTAGCAGCCTCGCCGCCAGCAGCAGCGCCGCCTGCAGCAGGAGCAGCAGCAACCA
>CAMHBN010000298.1 GCA_946183385.1 uncultured Ruminococcus sp. | reverse complement strand
GTTCGGGAGTGCCCTTGAAGGGGACGGTGGATTTAGCTGAATTCATTTTAGATGAACCTCCTTAATAAATTCTGTGAAATAAATAACAAACCGTACGCCGACGGAAATATTATGACTCACATATCATAATGTATTATAACATATAATAAAAAAAATTTCTATCGCCAAATTAGCCTAATTAGCTCCAACATCATTGTGCGTTTTTTACAAAAATGCACGGTAAAATTATGTTAGCGCAATATAACATTTACAACTGTCAAAGTTTTATATTTACCAATATTTCGTTATTTTTTGGCAATCGGACTATTTGTGTATTTTCAGAGAAGTTTTCGCAAATATTATATCTGATTTAACAGTAAAATACGTCTTTTCTATTGACATATTTTATATTTAATGTTATACTTTAAGCGATAAAAAAACATATATCGGAGGGACAGCCATGCCATATATCGTCGATAACGAGACTGCCGCAAAATTCACACGCAACCACGCGATGATGAAAAAAGTCAGAAGAGTAAACTCCGTTGCATTCTTCGTCTTCCTCATCGGCGGTCTGATAATGATTCTTTCTTCGTTCCTGAGCATCACGGGTACGGCGTGGGACTGGCTGATGGGCGCAACCGGCAACAGATACTACGCTCACGTCGCATTCATAATGATACTCGACTCTGTCATCGTTTGCACGCTCGCGTTTTATCTCACCTACCGCGTCAGCCTGCTGCATCACTCGCTGTCGGGACTGATAGTCATCCCGATACTTATCGCCAACCTCGTCTTTATTCTGATACTCCACAAGAAGGGCTTCTTCGGGCTTATCGGAGCTCCGTACTACGCGATGGTCACGTACTGCATAGTGTGCACGATAGCCGCCGCTGCAAATATGTGGGCAGTGATAAAGTACCACTGGCTCGAGGATCAGGAGGGCTTCCCGCAGTTCAACGCCCGCTTCGAGGAGTATAAGGAAAAGAGGCGCGAGCGCGAGATAATGGATCCGTACGAGCTGAGAAAGCGCGAGCTACAGCGTGCTTCTACAGATGAAATGAGCGACCTCGGCACAACTCAGGACGAGCTCGCACAGTACGAAAAGGTGCACGTCCAGAGCAATATGGACAGCATATAACGAGAAACGAGGCACAGGCAGCTCCTGTACCTCGTTTATTTTTACAAATTTACACAAAATTCAAAAATGATGTTTCACTAATTTCATTGACAAAAATGAGCGATTATTGTATATTTATCTTGTAAGAATACTCGATTTTTGCCGCTTTCCGCCTGTTTGCACTGCGGACGGAAACAGCTGTATCGAAAAAGGGAGGGTAAGCTTTGAACGTTCCGAATGACCCCGCAATACTCCTCAGCTACATAAATACAAAGCTGAGAGACGAATACCCCAGCCTTGATGAGCTGTGCAGGAGCCTTGACCTGTCAGCCGCCGATATAGCCGACAAGCTCGCAAGGATAGGCTATTCCTACAACAAAGAAAGAAATTGTTTTGCCTGACGCAGCACGTCGGGAACAGGAGGGAAAAATGAAAAAATCACACCGCAGACCAATTGCCGTCCTTATGGCGGCGGCTGTCTCTCTGAGTGCGTTCGGAGGCTGGTTCACCGCTTCCGCAGCCGATACAGAGGACAAGAAGGAAGTAACGCTCATATATGAGATAGACGAGGGCGCAGAGCCGAGCAAGACCACCGACCTGTCACTCTTCGAGACTACAACGACCGACGTCGGTCACACTAACATACCCGTGGGAAACTTCACAAAGAAGGGCTACATCTTCGCGGGCTGGACCTATGACGACGTGGTGGGCTTCTCGTCCGGACAGTTCGTGGATATCCCCGACGACGTTGACGAGCTTAAATTCCATATATGCTGGGTAGACCCCAAGGAGGAAAAGCACACCGTAAAGTACGTGCTCGAGCGCGACGGTATGACCTTCGAGAACCCCGAGTGGCTCGAGGAGGAATCCTACTACCCCAACGAGGTCTTCAACCCGAACGATACCACCGTTTTCATTGAGGAGGAGACCGAGGAGGGCACTCTCAAATACATCAGCAAGTGGCTCACCGACGGAGAAAGGGTATACAGCTACGGCACTCAGCTCGTTATGCCCGACCACGACATAACCCTCTACCCCATACTTTACAAGAAAATACAGCTCACATACTATGCGGGCGATGTTGACCGCCTCAACGGCAACGATAAATATTCCTACGAAAAAATGGAAGGCACTACCGATGAGCTTGCCGCAAAGGACCGCTTCTCGCGCAGCGGCTTCAATCTCGTCGGCTGGACTTCGAGCTACGACGGCAAGCAGTACAAGCTCAGCGAGACTGTGCTGATGCCCGGCGAAGACGTCACCTACACAGCCGTATGGCAGCCCATCGAATACAAAGTCGTGTTCATCCCCGGCAAGGGCGGCACAAACATCAAGGTGCCCACTCTGACAGACGAATACCTCACCTGCCCCGACCCCGGCATAACCGTTGACGGTATGCACTTCGCGGGCTGGAAGGCTTCCGACGGCACTATCTATCAGGTCGGCGACCGGTATAAGGTGCTCGGAGCAAAGCCCGGCATGGGTATCAGCTTCACGGCTGTATGGGAGGACGGCGACGCTCCCGAGGAGACAACCACCTCGGCGACTACCGCTTCCGATACGACCGAAACTACAACAGTCACCACAGCCGCGACCTTTGTCCCCGAGGATATGATATGCGGCGACGCAAACTGCGACAAGAAGGTGTCCGTAGCCGATTCCGTTGCGATACTGCAGCACCTCGGCAACCGCGACAAATACGGGCTTTCCGCTCTCGGCGAGCTCAACGCCGACGTTGACGGCGAATCAGGTATCACCGCAAAGGACGCTCTCACCATACAGCAGTTCGACGCGCAGCTCATAACAAAATTCCCCGCAGAAGAATAACTGTAATATCCATACAGAAGTAATACGAGAGCTTATTGAGGAGGACCCTTTTGAAAAA
>CAMHBN010000297.1 GCA_946183385.1 uncultured Ruminococcus sp. | reverse complement strand
TCAATGACGGCTATGTCGCCGAGACTCATACCCACGACGAGATATTCATGGGTGACCTTATCCTCGTAAATGCCGAGCACGAGTACAAGTTCATAGACGGCGATGTTGAGCTGTACAGCCTTGTACAGAACAGGAACGACTACTATTCAAACGGCGACTACGTAACAAAGCTCGACAGCATGGCGCTGACAAAGCTCAACATGATGATGGAGGCGTTCGCGAAGTCCCGCTCGGTTGAAACAACGAACATATTCGTGCAGGACGGCTACAGAACGTATCAGGAACAGGTCGACCGCCACAGCAGCGGCAAGTCGAGCACGTTCGAGGCTGGTCACTGCGATTACCATACAGGACGCACCTTTGATATGTTCATCATCAGGGAGGACGGCAGCACGTCGTATTTCTCTGCGGAGGGCGACTACAGCTGGTTCGCGGACAACGCCTGCAGTTACGGCTTCATCGTGAGATATCCCGACGGCAAGGACGAGGCTACGGGCGAGAAGGCAAGAGCTTACACCTACCGCTACGTCGGAGCTCCGCACGCGACCTATATGCACGACAACGGCTTGTGCCTTGAGGAGTATATCGCCGAGGTAAAGGCTCATACTAAGGAAGACCCGCTCACGGTTGCAGTTGACGGCGCGGTCAGCCTTATATACTATGTACCCGCTTCGGAGGAGGGCGACACAGATGTCCCCGTGCCGAAGGACAAGGAGTACACCGTATCGGGCAACAATTCCGACGGATTTATCGTAACTATGCAGAAATAAAGAGATTCCCCCGCTGGCTTATAGCTGGCGGGGGAAAAGTATCTGAGAATATTTTGATTATATCTTTTTTGCGGAGCCTCCTGCCGCGGAGCTCCGCGTTTTGACGGACGACAGCTTGAGGACGTTTGCGTAATTGCCCCACGTCACAAACACGCAGTATGTCAAGACCGCCATTTATGGCGCTTGTTTTAGTCTTGACATACTAAGTGTTTGTGGTATAATAGGCAATTGCGAACGTCTGCACGTATATATGTCTTATGTCCATTTGTATTTGCGGCGGAACGGAGATAATTGTGAAGAAAAAACCGCTTGTTATGAGCGTTATGATACTTGCAGCCCTGCTGACGGGCTGCGGGAATGAGGACAAGGGCAGCGGTACGGGGCACCAGTACAAGGCGGTGCTGTGCGGCAACCCCGAGAGCCTCGACCCCCAGTTTGCGGACGACCCGTCCTCGAACACCGTGATAAAGAACCTGTACAGCGGACTGATGAGCGTTGACGCGGGCGGAAATATCGTCTGCTGCAACGCCGAGAGCTACACCGTCTCGGAGGACGGCACGGCTTATACGTTCAGCCTCCGCGATGATAACTACTGGTTCTTCGACGAGAACAACAACGACGTCATCGAGGAGGACGAGTATTTCCCCGTGACCGCGAAGGACTACGTTTTCGCGCTGAGAAGAGTGCTCGACCCGAAGATGAAGTCGCCTTATGCGCAGGACTTCTCCTGCATCAAGGGCGCGGAGCTCGTAGAGCGCGGGCTGTTTGAACCGAGCTCTGCTGAGATATACGCCCCCGATGACAAGACCCTCGTGGTCGCGCTTGAGGAGCCGAACGCCGAGTTTCTCTACCTCATGAGCACGCCTGCCGCCTATCCCTGCAACGAGGAATTCTTCGACTCCACCAAGGGCAGGTACGGGCTCGATGACAGGTCTGTGATGTCGAACGGAGCATTTTTCGTGCGCCAGTGGTTCTACGACCCCTACGGCAAGAATAATATCCTCTATATGAAGCGCAACGACGCCGACTGGAGCAAGACCTACGACATCAATCCCGCGCTGCTCAGCTTCAGCATCGAGCGCAGCGAGGAGGACATCCGTGCGGTGTTCAAGGCGGAGGATACCGAGTGCTTCACCACGCAGAACCGCAATCCCTACAACCCGAAAAAGTACATCGTCGAGGGCACGGCAGCGACCACTCTCGGCTTGATATTCAACCCTGAGGACAAATTCTTCTCGAACGAGAATATGCGCCGAGCCATAGCCTGCGCGGTCGACCGCGGCAAGCTCGCGAAAGATCTCGACAGCGACCTCGAGCCCGCCTACGGTATCATACCTCCCGCTGTGAAGCTAAGCGGCAGGAGCTACCGCGAGCTCGTGTCCGACCGCTCGTTCGACCTCTTCGACAGCGAAAAGGCGCAGGACTGCTTCACACATGGCAGGAGCGAGGTAGGCGCTGAGAGCCTCGAGGGCGTGAAGGTGCTCGTCTGCGGCGGCACTGTGGATACGGCGGCTCTGCACACTCTCACGCAGGACTGGCAGAGCATATTCGGCACCTACATCGGCATAGATGAGGTCACCGCGGAGGAGTACAGCAGGCGCATAGAGGAAGGCGACTACAGCTTAGCCCTCTACCCGCTCAAGGGTGAGCTCGGCTACGGTACGTCGGTGCTCGCGCAGTTCGGGCGCATACCCTGCCTGCAATACGCGGCGGACGCGGAGCTGACGGCTCCGCTGAGAACGTGCGCCGACACGAACGCTCTCGTTGAGGCTTACACCTCGGCGGAACGCGCGATAATCGAGGGATACGGCTTTGTGCCCGTATTCTACAAAAAGTCATACCTCATAGCAAGCAAGGACAACGAGCAGATATATTACGACCCGTTCACGGAGGCTGTTGATTTCAGACTGGCACTCAACTACAGCTGATGTGACGCTCTGAGGGGAGTTTACTATGGACATCTACGGATTTTACAAAGGCGACTCTTTTGAGGCTTATGAATATCTCGGTGCGCATATCACCGACAAGGGCACGCTCTTCCGCACCTACGCTCCGAATGCGGGCAAGGTGGCGGTCGTGGGCGACTTCAACGGCTGGAGCGACGAGCCGATGCAGCCCGTCGAGGACGGACGCTTTTACGAGCTCCTCGTTCCCGAGGCGAAGGAGGGGATGCGCTACAAGTACAGGATATACGACAAAAAAGGCAACTTCATCGA
>CAMHBN010000296.1 GCA_946183385.1 uncultured Ruminococcus sp. | reverse complement strand
CGCCCATTACGTACATACCGTACTTGTTGCACAGCCAGTAGAGATAAGAATCGTTGCTGTAGTGCGAGGTACGGATGGCATTGACGTTGTTCTGCTGCATGAGGCGGACATCCTCTTCCATCGTCTTCTGAGGAACAGCCTTGCCGTAGAACGGGTCGGTATCGTGACGGTTTACGCCCTTGAGCATGAGACGCTTGCCGTTGATGGTGATAGCCTGCCAGTTCTTGGTGGTCACCTGATATGAGCCGTTTACCTCTGTGCGTGTGAAGCCTATCTCACGGAAGCCGAGCTGTGTGGAGACTATCTCCTGCACCTTGCCCTTGTCGTCCTTGAGAGTGAGCAGGAGCGCATAGATGTTCGGAGTCTCGGCTGACCAGAGCTTCGGGCTCTTGACCGTGGTCTTGATCTCGAATGTGCCCTTGCTGTTCTCCTTGACGCCTGATACCTGCGCAGATACGCCGCTGAGGATATTGTTGCCCTCCTCGTCGAAGGCATCAGCCTCGATAGTCCAGCCGGTCTTTGAGGATGAGGTCATGTTCGACACCTCAACGCCTATCCACAGGTCGGCATTGGTGTACGAATTGTCGAGGTCGGTGCGTACTGTATAGTCGCTTATCTGCACGGAAGGCGTACTTACGAGGAATACGTCGCGGAAGATACCGCCGTCGTAGATCATATCCTGATCCTCGAACCATGTGCCGTCGCAGAACTTGTGTACCTCTACCGCGAGGGTATTCTCGCCGCTTGTGAGGTAGTCGGTGATGTCGAAGCGGTGCGGACTGAATGTGTCCTCGCTGTAGCCGACCTCCTTGCCGTTCACGTAAACGTAGTAAGCCGACTCAACGCCGTCGAACTGGATGTATATGCGTCTGTCGCCCGTCTGCATCGTGCTGTCGAGCGTGAACTTCTTGCGGTACAGTCCGACGGGGTTGTAGTTCGTCGGAGCGTTCGGCGCGGGAACGTAGCTGTCGTATTTCGACTGCCACGGCTCGCCGACATTGGTGTATATCGAGAAGTCGAAGCCCAGTCTTGTCCAGCTTCTCGGGAGCTGTACCGTCTTCCAGCCGTCGGCGGGGTTGGCGTTGTAGTTGGCGTTCATGAAGCCGTTCTTCAGACCGGAAGCCTGCTGGTCGTTCTGCTTTACAGTGAGCTCCCAGTCTTCGTTAGCACCCGTGAGCATCTGGAAGTAGTCGGACTTCTCACGGTCGTTATACTCCCACACAGCACTCTGCGCGGAAGCGGCGTCCTGATAAGGTACGGCATTGCACGTCGCAGGAGCGCGGTTTACCTGAAATACCTTTTCGTTTCCGTTTTTGCCCGTCCACTCCTGATGAGTGAACGATACAGCGGCGTCTGCCTTTTTGGGCGTTATAGAGCCCGTGAGCGGCATAGCCGCAAGCAGACCCGACAGGACCATAGCAATTCCCTTTTTCATTGAATGACCTCCCTATTCCTTAAAAGCTCTTTATCTTGCCGAGTATGTAGTCCGAATGGAGCTGTACATCGTCGGCGTTTATCGCACCGTCGTCGTTGAGGTCGGCTGCGTCGAAGTAGTCGGCATCGCCTTTCTCAGCCGCCTGACGTATCAGTATGAGGTCGAACGTATCGACTACCTTGTCACCGTTGAGGTCGCCCTTGATGATGGTGTCCTCAAGTCCCTCGGGGAAGTTGAGCTTCCACCAGTTGAGGTTGAAGAGGTAGCTCTCGCCGCCCTTGAATACGAGGTATACGTCGTGTACACCCGTTGTTTTGCTGATGTCGCAGGTAACTGTCTGCCACTTCTGCCAGCCGCCCGTGCTCGGGACTTCGACCTCGCCTATCTTGGTGCCGTCTGCGCTGCCTAAGCGTATCTCTATCGAGCCGCCGTCAGCATTTGAAGCAACGCGGAAATCAGCCGATTCAGCCTCGCCGCCCTTGAAGTCGATGCCCTTGAAGCCGATGTAGTCGCCGTTCTCGATGTAGCCGACGTCCTGTCCGCCCTCCTCGCAGCTTTCGAGGTCAACGCCGCTCTGTGTGCTGAACTTTTCAGCCTGAATGAAGTCGCTTACGTCGCCTGTGCCCTTGAGGCGGAGAACGTGGTCGGACTTGCTGAGTATCTTACCGCTCGCGTCGGTGACGTATATCCTGTACACGCCCTCCTCAGCGGGAGTCTTTATCGTTGTCGAATT
Organism: uncultured Ruminococcus sp.; assembly: GCA_946183385.1. GTDB lineage: Bacteria > Bacillota > Clostridia > Oscillospirales > Ruminococcaceae > Ruminococcus. The sequence goes on along the minus strand of CAMHBN010000296.1, from coordinate 822 downwards.
GGTGGACGCCTTTGTCATCTTCTTGCCCGCTGTGAATGTGGTCGTGTTATCGGGAGCTATCCATACGATGCCGTCGCCCTTGCGTATCGGGAGCTTGCTGCTGCACGTAGTCTGGCAGCTTGCGGGGAATACGAAGTTCGCGGCGGAAGTGACGCTCCTCGGTACGAGCGCGCGGTTCTCGTCGGAAACGCCCGAGTTAAGGCATATCTTGTACTGCTCGAACGGCCATACGTTATCGGATACGACGATAGGAGTGTCGATATCACTGTCGGGAGGATTCTTGCCCATCTTGTTGACCGTAGCGTATGTGCGCTTTATCGTGAGGTGGTGCTTCTGTCCGTAGTCCTCACAGTTGATGGTATATGTAACGTTGGGGCTTATCTCGAGGACGTTGTCAAGCTCCTCTATGTAAGCTGTACCCTCGTCATTGTGGAGACCGTAGGTAGGAGCTCCGGGACCGCCCGCTGGGATTCCCTGAACGTAGTTCTCGTTTATCTTTGTTCCAGGCATCTGACCGATCGTGTAGATACCGCCGCTGTCGTGGAGACGATTAAGGCAGTTGATAACACGGTTATAGCATATCATATTGTTGAGCGAGGTCTTGCTGTCCTTGAAGTTGCACCAGCCCCAGCCCATGTGGATACCGTTGTAGGCTGTCCTTTCGATGGTGTTGCTGAGCACCTTTGCCGAGTCTGTATAGTAGCAGGTGATAGCAGCGCAGCCGCCGAAGCCGTGAACGACGCTGATATCATACAGCATATTCTGCGTAATAAGGATATCGGTACAGAGTCCCTCTACGCCCTTGGGGAAGCGCTCGTGGTT
>CAMHBN010000295.1 GCA_946183385.1 uncultured Ruminococcus sp. | reverse complement strand
GAATAAACGCGATAGTACCGTCCGAACAGATACAGTACCTTGCTGAGGTTATGATATCCGTTATGCAGATAGTCGGCGGAATGTCCAAGAAAGAGGCTGCGGCTCAGTGGAGCGGGGAGGCAAGAGAAGTCGTTGAAAGGGCGCTTGCTACTCTTGATATAGAGAACATAATCTGCTTAAATGAGGACTGCCCGAGCGTGCTCGACGTGCCTGTTGAAAAGACAGACAGCAAAAAGAAGGATTTCTTCTCAAAGCTGTTCAAGTGATGAAGGCTAAAATTATAATCGGTAAGAACTTTGGCGACGAGGGCAAGGGACTTGCGACCGATACTTACGCGCTCGAGGCTGTACGCGGCGGCTTGTCTGCCGTCTGCGTGCGGCACAACGGCGGCGCTCAGGCGGGTCATACTGTTGACCTGGCTGATGCTCGGTTCGTATTCTCGCAGCTCTCGTCGGCTTCGTTTCGGGGAATTGACAGCTACTGGGCGGACAGCTTCATGCCCGACCTGTTCAAGCTCGCGTCTGAGGCAGAGGGCTTCCGTGAAGTCGGCGGACGTGTGCCCTCGATTTATGCTTCACCAATGTGCCGCTGCACCTACATCGGCGATGTGCTCATAAATATGATACTCGAAGCCTCACGCGGCGACGAGCGTCACGGTTCATGCGGAATGGGCATAAACGAAGCGGCGGTGCGCTCGGAGACTTGTCCGCTGCGGCTCGGAGACGTTGTAGGCGGGAGCGCGGAGGCTCTGTACAACAGGCTTGCGGAGCTCTCGTGTGAGTACACACCCAAGCGTATCGCAGAGCTTGGTATTGAACTCAGCAGGGCGGGGGAGCTTGGTGAAATGCTGCTTTGCGAGTCCGTATTGAGAAACGCCGCCGAGGAGATGTCGCGCAACGCCGAGTATCTTCGGCTCCGCGAGACTGACTTCCTTGCGGGCTTTGACGAGGTCATCTTCGAGGGAGCTCAGGGACTTCTGCTCGATGAGTTCAACCTCGAATATGCTCCGCACCTGACGACCTCGCGCACGGGACTGTACGAGCCCGCACGCATACTCCGTGCTATTGCGGGCGAGGGGGGCTTCCCCGAGACGGAGGTCGTGTACGTCACGCGCTCGTATGTGACGCGCCACGGAGCAGGTCCGCTGCCTTATGAGGGTATGCTTGACCCGCTCGTCTACGGTATCACCGACCGCACCAATGTGCAGAACGAGTGGCAGGGCTCGCTGAGATTTGCTCCTCACGGGAGCGTTGATGAGTTTACCGCTGCGGTAGTACGTGACAGCGCAAAGTGCGATATCCCCCCTAAGCGGACGCTGTTTGTGACACATCTGAATGAGACGAACGGCTGTATCCTTACCAAGGGAGGCGCTGTAGCCGTTGAGCAGTTCTGCGGCTCAGACGGGATAAGGGAGCTGTTTGACGGCTTCCGTCTGTCATATAGTCCGTTTGCAGAGGAAACAGGTTAAATTCATAAACTCCTATTGACTTTTTGTTGATAAGAGGCTATACTAAGGTTACAGGGATGAACCATACATACTTTAATAGAAGGAGTGATAGCAATGGGAATGTTTAAGAAGATGTCAAAAATTACAGCAGGCGTTGTGAGCCTTTCGCTTGCTCTCGGCACGTTCGGGACATTCGGCTCGCTGAATACTGCGGAGCGGTATACGGCTTCCGCGGCTTCAAGTCAGGAGGAGCTGTATGAGTACGATCTCGATGTGTACATTGTCGATGTCCGGGTCGGTGAAGAATATGTCGATATGACTGTTGCACCGAAGGTCTACGATATGTATGAACCATATTATAACAGGTTCAGTGTTCAAATCGTAAACCCTCTGTACGGGAAGAAGTCTGTGGATACAGAGGAAGCTAAGGCACTGTGGGCTAAGACCCTCGGCTATGCGAAGCTCCTCAGAAACGAGATAACAGTCAATATGACGCTTGTCTCCGATACGAAATACACGAAAACAAAGTCATCGAACGACGAACTCAATATCCCGTTCGACAGCAGAGGGTCTTACGAATTCTGCGGAATAAAGTCGCTGAGCTCGCCCTATATTCAGTTCTACGGCGATATCAACTGCGACGGCGTTGTTGACACGTTCGATACTGTCATCTACCGTATGGAGATAGCGGACACGAATACTGAAAAGCTCACAGACGTGCAGAAGCTAAACGCCGATATCAACAAGGATGACGTCATCAACGAGGAAGACCTCGAGCAGGTAATGGACTTCGTCCTCGGAAGGACTAAGGCGTTCAATTCCGTCGGCTCGCTCAGAAGCGTTGACCTGTGCGCGAATATAGGCGGAGACCTGTCCGACGGCAAGGAAACAGACGAGAAGTTTGCGTCCGCTGAGATGAACCTCGGCGTCAACCTCCTGAAAGAGTGCTTCGACCCGAAAAAAGAAGATGCTAAGAATACACTGCTCTCGCCGCTTTCGATTTCTGCGGCTCTTGCTATGACAGCAAACGGCGCTGACGGTAAGACGCTTGAAGAGATGGAGAAGGTCATCGGCAACGGTCTGACCATCGACGAGATAAACGACTATATGGCGTACTACATTGCCAATCTGCCCGACGGCGAGCGCGAGAAGCTTTACCTTGCAGATTCGATATGGTTCAGAGACGACCCGAAGTTCGCTGTATATGAGGACTTCCTCAAGAAGAACGTCGAATATTACGACGCTCAGCTGTACAAGGCTCCGTTCGATGACACCACTGTAAAGGACGTGAACAGCTGGGTCAACGACAATACGAGAGGAATGATACCGTCTCTGCTGCAGAAAGGCGCTCTTGACCCGACTGACGAGAAGATAATTATGATGATGCTCATCAATACTCTTTATTTTGAGAATGATTGGGCAGAACCGTATTACTCAACAATTGAAGGAACATTCACAGATTACAACGGTGTTAAGCACACTATCGAGAGAATGGACAGTAAGGAGGCTCATTACTACGACCTCGGCGATGCCGATGCATTCGACAAGGAGTTCGC
>CAMHBN010000294.1 GCA_946183385.1 uncultured Ruminococcus sp. | reverse complement strand
CTACCACTCCAACAAGGGCGAGCGCAACCCTGCCCTTATTTACGTGTACCTTTCCCATTTTATTTCATCCTCCGTTGCTTTTGTTCATACACTTGACCCGCACCTGCGGCAGGTCGGGGAGTACCTGCTCCCTTTTTCTTTTTTTGACTGCAAGGCTATTATCCGTTTCATCACGCAATGCCTGTCCGAGGTCACCTGCTGCGACTGAAGCAAAAAATAAAAACGGCATAACATTTTCCCTGTTCAGCTGATGAACCAAAAGAAAAAAGTTATGCCTACCCTGACTTCGGATATTACAGGTAATGCGTTCCTTCCTTTTGTTCGTTCTACACCTTGCTGCGTTCTGACTGTTTATATCTTTTTTATGCGTCAAAACCTTCTATTTTTCTGTAATTTACATTATATTACAAAATATAGCCATTGTCAACCGAAAAAACAAAAGTCTCCGATTTGCACAAACGGAGACTTCAAGTTTTCAACGATTCAACTTTCCACAGTTGATAACTCAGGCTTTTTCTGTTGAATCAGTGTTGATTTACTGTTTATCGGGGTTGAAAAGGCTATATGCGCTTAAAAACGGAATATATGTTTTGTATATATCTCCAAATCAGCCTTGTGCATTACGACGAAGCACCCCTTTTCAGGCGGAAACAGACCTTTCAGAGCCGTACTCCGAAAGGTCTGTTGAAAACTTTGTGTCTGAAGCAGAATTACTTGCCGAATACCGCAAGCAGGAAGCCCGCTGCGATAGCCGAGCCGATAACGCCTGCTACGTTCGGTCCCATTGCGTGCATGAGGAGGAAGTTCGACGGGTTAGCCTTCTGACCCTCCATCTGCGATACACGCGCCGCCATAGGTACTGCCGATACGCCCGCAGAACCAATGAGCGGGTTAACCTTGCCGCCTGTGAGAACGTACATTATCTTGCCGACAAGAAGTCCGCCGACTGTCGAGAACGCGAACGCTGTAAGACCAAGTCCGATTATCATCAGTGTCTTGATGTTGAGGAAGCTGCTTGCTGCTGTTGTTGCTCCGACGGAGATTCCAAGGAATACTGTTACAATGTTCATAAGAGCATTCTGTACGGTGTCGGAAAGTCTCTCGGTTACGCCGCACTCTCTCCAGAGGTTGCCGAGCATGAGACAGCCTACGAGCGGTGCTGTCGAGGGAAGAAGAAGGATTACGAACATCGCTACGATTATCGGGAAGATTATCTTCTCTGTCTTTGTTACGTTTCTGTTCTGCTCCATCTTGACCTCTCGCTCCTTCTTGGTGGTGAGGAGCTTCATAAGCGGAGGCTGTATCATAGGAATAAGAGCCATGTACGAGTAAGCTGCGATAGCGATAGGTCCGAGGAGCTCGGGAGCAAGTCTCGTAGTGAGGAAGATAGCCGTAGGACCGTCCGCACCGCCGATGATGCCGATGGATGCTGCCTGATTGCCTGTGAAGCCGAGGCATACTGCTCCGAAGAATGCGAGGAATACGCCCATCTGAGCGGCAGCTCCGAGGAGAAGGCTCTTCGGGTTGGCGATAAGCGGACCAAAGTCGGTCATCGCACCTACGCCCATAAAGATGAGTGACGGGTATACGCCTGCCTTTACGCCGATATAAAGGATATCGAGAAGTCCGCCGTTAGAGAGGATGTGTCCGTAGTCGTGGTGGAATTCGCTGCTCTCATCGAGGAATTCACTCCACAGCTCGGGATGGTACAGCGCATCGGTGGATTCGGGTCCGAAGTAGGAAAGATTTACGAGCAGACAGCCGAATGCGATTCCGACAAGCAGCAGCGGCTCGAACTTTTTCCTTATGCCGAGGTAGAGAAGAACGCATGATATCAATATCATTATGAGGTTCTTCCAGCCCCCGTCAACGAAGAAGCTCTGGAAGCCCGAATCGCCCCAAAGCTTTTCAAGGGTGTCAATTATGTTCATTGTGCGCCCTCCTTATGCTATGATAACAAGCGGAGCGCCTGTGTCAACGACTGCACCCTTTGTGGTAACAACCTGTGCAACTGTGCCGTCCTTGGGAGAAACTATCTCGTTCTCCATCTTCATAGCTTCGAGGATAACAAGTATCTGTCCTGCCTTGACCGTGTCGCCCTGTGCAACGTCCACGCGGAGGATATTTCCGGGCATGGGAGCGGAAACTGTCTCGCCTGCCGCGAGGTTAACGGGTGCAGCGGGTGCGGGTGCTGCCGCAGGAGCGGGCAGAGCAGCCGGTGCGGGAGCTGCGGGAAGTGCCGCAGGTGCGGGTGCGAGTGCCTCATATTCGTCGAGGAGGATTGCCTTGCCCTTTTCTACCTCGACCTCATAAGTTTTACCGTTGAGTGTAACCTTATACTTCATCGTTATTTTACCTCCTTGATGGATATGAAACGCAGCTCATTGAGCGGAGTCTGCATCTTGTCGGCAACTATTGCCATTATCATTGCCGCTTCCTTGTCGGGTACGCCGTGGAGCTTTACGTGTCCCGCAGAGCCGGGTGCGCACGGGAGCGCAAGAGGAGTTACGGTCAGAGGATTAGCCTCGACCTCCTTCTTAACGTTCTCGAGGACAGCTTCTGCCTTTGCCTTAGCCTTGGCGTCCTTGCTCTTGAAGATACCGCCCGTTATGAAGAGCACTATCATCAGCAGGAAAAGTCCGAAGAATACGACGCAGTAGCCGAATACAGCCGTCAGAGCCGCGTCGCCTATCTCCATCTTCGTGCCGCTGTCAGCCGTCTGAGCGGCAAGCAGTGTGAAATTTATCATAGTGTGAAGCCTCCTTACATTTCCTCAATGGTGTAAACTGCTTCATTCTCCTCCTGAGCCTTGCGGTCCTTGAGGAACTTCATTGTCTGGTCCGGGTAGCAGATGTAGCTCATTACATCTTCCTCGCAGCGGCAGAGGTCGCCGAGAGCGTCCTTGGCGGCTGTGAAGTCGTCGCCTGTGCGCTTTGCGTCCTCAATTCGGCAGTCAACGGGCTCTGCGCCCTCGAGCACCTTGTCGAGGAGCTCCTTGCTGATGGGAGCGGG
>CAMHBN010000293.1 GCA_946183385.1 uncultured Ruminococcus sp. | reverse complement strand
AACAGTCTCGATGAGACATCCATTTCGCTGATGTACTACCGTGCTATCTCCGAGAAGTACGGCGTACCGCTCGATGTGCCCGTCAGAGAGCTGACGGATAAGCAGCTCGGCTACTTCCTCTACGGCACGGGCGACGAAACGCTCGAACTGAAGCGCCCGAAGTCGCTCGGAGGCGGCACGTACAGAACCCCCTTCGAGGGCGTTATAAACAACCTCGAACGCCGCTACCGCGAGACGAACAGTGACTACTCCCGCAACGACATCGAGGAGTGTATGAGCGAGGTGGAGTGCCCCGTCTGCAAGGGAAAGAGGCTTCGTGACGAATACCTCGCTGTCACTGTCGGCGGGAAGAATATCAGCGAAGTCACCGATTTCTCTGTGAAAAACGGGCTCGATTTCTTCGAGGGTCTGAAGCTCACCCAGCACGAGACCTTCATCGGCGAACGCATAATCAAGGAGATAAAGGAGCGTCTCGGCTTCCTTAAAAGCGTCGGGCTCGAATACCTCACGCTCTCGCGTGCCGCGGGGACTCTCTCGGGCGGCGAGAGCCAGCGCATCCGCCTTGCCACGCAGATAGGCTCGTCGCTTGTCGGCGTGCTGTATATCCTCGACGAGCCGAGCATCGGTCTGCATCAGCGCGACAACGACAAGCTCATAGCCACGCTGAAACGTCTGCGAGACCTCGGCAACACGCTTATCGTGGTCGAGCACGACGACGACACCATGCTCGCAGCCGACTATATCGTGGACATCGGTCCCGGTGCGGGCGTTAACGGCGGCAATATCGTCTTCGCCGGAACTGTGGACAAGCTCCTCAAATGTAAGGATTCCATTACGGGTCAGTACCTCAGCGGACGTAAGACAATACCGCTCCCGAAGAAGCGCCGCGAGGGCAACGGCAAATTCCTGACCGTTCACGGTGCTACCGAGCACAACCTCAAAAATATCGACGTGACTATCCCGCTCGGCAAGCTGATATGTGTTACGGGCGTGTCGGGAAGCGGCAAATCAAGCCTCGTCAATGAGATAATCTACAAGCACCTCGCCGCCAAGCTCAACCGCGCGAAGATACGTGCAGGCAAATTTGATTCGATGGACGGCATTGAGGAGCTCGACAAGGTGATATGCATCGACCAGTCGCCGATAGGACGCACTCCGCGCTCCAATCCCGCGACATATACGGGAGTATTCAACGATATCCGCGACCTCTTCGCGCAGACTCCCGACGCCAAGGCACACGGCTATGCGAGCGGACGTTTCAGCTTTAACGTGAAAGGCGGACGCTGCGAAGCCTGCGAGGGCGACGGTATCATCAAGATTGAAATGCACTTCCTGCCCGATATCTACGTGCCGTGCGAGGTCTGCAAGGGCAAGCGCTACAACCGCGAGACGCTCGAGGTGCGCTACAAGGGCAAGTCCATATACGACGTGCTCGAAATGACCGTTGACGAGGGTGCGGAGTTCTTCGAGCACCTGCCCAAGATAGCCCGTAAGCTCAAGACCTTGCAGAATGTCGGGCTCGGCTATATCAAGATAGGTCAGCCCGCGACTACCCTCTCGGGTGGTGAGGCTCAGCGTGTAAAGCTTTCGACGGAGCTCTCGAAAAGGGCTACGGGCCGCACTATCTATATCCTCGACGAGCCGACCACAGGTCTGCATAACGCCGACGTTCACAGGCTCATCGACGTATTGCAGGAGCTAACCGACCAGGGCAATACCGTGCTCGTCATTGAACACAACCTCAACGTTATAAAAGTCGCCGACCACATCATCGACCTCGGTCCCGAGGGCGGAGACGGCGGAGGTCTGATAGTTGCCGAGGGTACGCCCGAAGAAGTCGCCAAGTGCAAGAAGTCGTATACGGGACAATATCTGAAAAATTACCTCTCAGAGAAGAAATAATTGTTGACATTTAACGGTAGCAGTGATATACTTATTATAAGTATATTGATACAAATGGGATGATTTAATGAAACACACAAGAAAAACTGCATTGACAGCTGCTGTACTGGCTGCTGCGGTAAGCCTCGCAGCGTGCAACGGCGATCCTTCCTCGCTCCAGACCGAATACGGTCCGCCCCCTGTCTATGAACCCGAGACCGAGGAGATACAGGACGTATACGGACCTCCGCCTGTCGAGGAAGAAGATACGACTGCGATGACAACGCAAATTGACATTCTCCCCGAGGAGACTATGACTGAGGCTGAAACCGACGAGAGCACCGATACTACGACGAAACCGATAGATATGCAGCTTGTGTACGGACCTCCCAGTGCTGTTGACGATTGAACTTTGAAAGGAGCTGTAACTTATGAAAAAGACCGAAAAGACCGCTCTTACCGCTGCAGTTTTCGCGGCTGCTCTGAATGTTGTACCTATGGGTACTTCGGCTTACGACCCGTCCGAGGAGGAAATTCAGGACGTATACGGTCCTCCCGTATACTTTGAGACTACGACGTTTGAAGAGCCTGTTCCTCAGCCCGATTACGGTCCTATGCCGGCTTGGACGACTGAGACTACTGCTGTCCCCGAGGAGACCACAACAGAAGTAACTGAGGTAATTCCGCAGCCTGCCTACGGTCCGCCGATAGCGACGGGTGATATGAACTTTGACGGCGTTGTTGACAGCTTCGACCTCATAAATATGCGCAAGCTGTTCTCGAAAGCGAACTATTCCGATTACTATGACAGAGCAGCCGATATCAACGAGGATGGAAAGCTGACTGTCGCTGACCTCGTGCTGATGAACAGGTATCTGCTCGGCAGGGATAAGGTCATAGGCGAACCTGACGTTATTGATGAGCCCGACGTTACAACTACCACCGAGAATAACTATGCGTCGGTTTACGGACCGCCTGCGTGGTTCGAGCAGACAACGGCTGTTGCTACCGTGGAGGAACCCGTGACTACTCTTCGCACCGAATTCTTTGCGGTTTACGGTCCGCCTGCTTGGTTCGAGCAGCAGACCACTACCGTTCCCGATAATACAATAAAAGACACCGAAACTACAT
>CAMHBN010000292.1 GCA_946183385.1 uncultured Ruminococcus sp. | reverse complement strand
ATAAGCTCCATTCTCACGGCTATGGGCGGCAGCAACATCGACTCGCCGCAGGCATAATCCTCAGCCTCCGTGAATATGATTGTCTTACGAACAAAAACTTCACGGAGGTACAAATATGAACTACAGACCCGAGGGCTGTCTCTGCAGGACAGCCGAAAATCAAAGACTTATCTCATCCGCGGACGGGCTCAGGGAGGCTATGAACAAAGGGCTCATTCTTGAAGCAAGGGCGGCTGTGTGCAGCAGCTCCCACGACCTCATCGTCGAGCTCCCGTGCGGCGAGGGCATTATCCCGCGCGAGGAGGGAGCCGTCGGCATACGCGACGGAAAAACGCGCGATATCGCCATAATATCGCGCGTAAACAAGATAGTATGCTTCAAGGTCACGGAGGTATGCACCGACGCCGACGGGCGCGTAAATGCCGTGCTGTCGCGTGCCAAGGCACAGGAGGAGTTCATCTCCGAGCGCATGAGCCGCCTCTCCGCGGGCGATATCATAGAGGCAAAGGTCACCCACCTCGAGCAGTTCGGCTGCTTCGTGGACATCGGCTGCGGCGTGCCCTCGCTCATTCCCATAGACGCGATATCGGTCTCGCGTATATCCCACCCCTCCGACCGTTTCCGCGCGGGACAGCTCATCAGGGCGGTCGTCCGCAGCCGTGACGGCGAGCGGATATGCCTCTCGCACAAGGAGCTCCTCGGCACGTGGGAAGAAAATACCGCCTGTTTTCAGGCGGGCGAGACGGTCTCGGGAGTGGTGCGCTCCGTCGAGGACTACGGCATATTCGTGGAGCTTGCGCCTAATCTTGCAGGTCTTGCGGAGCTCCGAGGCGGAGTCACCGCAGGAGAAAGCGTGAGCGTCTACATAAAGGCGATAATCCCCGAGAAGATGAAGGTCAAGCTCGTCATCGTGGACGTCTGCGAGGACTGTGCTCCCGCGAAGGAGCTTCACTACTTCATCGACGCCGACCACATCTGCGAGTGGAACTACGCACCAGCCGTATCAGGACGGAAGATAATCACTTGCTTTTAACATAGTTCCGTTTTCTTAGTGAATAGTGAAGAATGAATAACGAATAGTGAATAATCAAGGTGTGCCTGACGGCACATTTTTAAAAAACATCGCCGAAGGCGATACCGCAATTATTCACTATTCACTTTTCACTATTCATTATTCATTGAAAAAAGCCATAAAGAAGTTTTAGCTTCTTTATGGCTTTTTGATTCAGAATGCTATCTGTTCAGCGATGTGGTGGAGCTTCTCGTCGTAAGCCTTTGTCATCGAAAGTGCTTCCTGTATATCGTAGTCAACGAGCTTGTTGTCCTTCAGACCAACAACGCGGTTGCCGATGCCCTGCTCGAGAAGCTCTACTGCGTAGTAGCCCATTCTCGTAGCCTCAACTCTGTCTCTGAGAGTGGGGTTGCCGCCTCTCTGTACGTGACCGAGGATAGTAGCTCTTGCCTCGATATGGGTCTTCTCCTGTATCATGGTTGCTATCTCCTGCGAGTGACCTATGCCCTCGGCAACGATAACAACGAAGTTCTTCTTGCCCTTTGCCTGCTTCTCGAGCATCGTCTTTGCGATGGCGTCGATGTCGTAGGGAACTTCCTTTGTGATGATGTCTGTAGCACCGCAGGCGATACCTGTATTAACAGCGATGTGACCTGCGCCTCTGCCCATTACCTCAACAACGGAGCATCTGTCGTGGGACTGAGATGTGTCGCGGAGCTTGTCCACGAGCTCCATAGCCGTGTTCATAGCTGTGTCGAAGCCGATAGTATACTCCGTGCAGGCAATATCGTTGTCGATAGTACCGGGGAGACCGATACAGAGCACGCCCTTTGCTGAAAGGTCAGCCGCGCCTCTGAACGAGCCGTCGCCGCCGATAACTACGAGTCCCTCGATACCGAGCTCGTCGCACTTTGCCTTAGCCTTGAGGATACCCTCCTCAGTCCTGAATTCGGGGCATCTTGCTGTATAGAGGATTGTACCGCCTCTGTGGATTATATCGGAAACGCTTCTCTCGTCCATCTTGATGATGTCGCCTGTGATAAGACCTGCATAGCCTCTGCGGATACCGTAGACCTCCATGCCCTTGCTGAGAGCTGTTCTGACTACTGCTCTTACCGCAGCATTCATTCCGGGAGCGTCGCCGCCGCTTGTCAGTACGCCGATTTTCTTGATCATAATAACTTCTCCAATCTGCATATCGCATATAATCTCTGCGAGATAAACCCGTCAGTCAAATTCCATACTCTTATATTTTACTGCTTTTCGGCTTAATTGTCAAGTAGATTTATTGCCGTTATTAAAATTAAATATAGTTACTTGATAAGGCCCATGTTTTCCTTGGGAAAAACAGCCGAAAGCTCCGCGTAGCTGTCCGCGTTTACGGCTATATACAGCGGCTGACGCGGACGAACGGTCTTTTTCACGTCCGTGAGCCAGAGGCAGACCTCCGTATCGCCGCTATGCTTTGAGCATATATCCCTCAGCCTGTCCGTCGGCACCTCGTCCGAGCGCACCTTTATGCACAGCCTCATTCGCCCGACCATAGCCGCAAAGCCGCTCTCGGGGACTGCGCTCTCGCATATTACGGAGTAGCTGTCGTCCTTCTGTGAGACCCTGCCGCTTATGAAGAGGATATTGCCCTCCGTGAGCGACGCGCCCGCCGCTGTGAAGAGGTCGGGGAAGACGACGGCTTCGAGCTCGCCCGTGTCGTCGGAGAGCACGAGGAAGCACATCTTGCTGCCGCTGCGCGTGACGTGGAGCTTGCGCTCCTGAATGACGCACAGCATACGGACATTCTCGCCGTCCTTACGGCTGCCTGAGGCGATATCGAAGGTCTTGACCGTGCGCAGCAGCTGTGACAGGTAGTCGTACTCCGAGGCAGGGTCGCCGCTGAGGTACATCCCCGCCGCTTCCTTCTCCATCGCAAGGAGCTTTTTTCGCTCGAATTCGGGCTTGAAGGGTATCTTTATGTTGAGGCTCTCGGTGTCGGACGAGCCGAAGAGGTC
>CAMHBN010000291.1 GCA_946183385.1 uncultured Ruminococcus sp. | reverse complement strand
TATTATACACCCTTTTCGGGAGTGACCGTCAGCGTTTTTCCGTCGCTGACAGCTGTTATCCTGCCGTTGAAGCAGGTCGAATAATAGGTAATATTGCGCTTGCTGAGCTGTTTTTGCACATTTCCTGCGAACTCCTCCTTCGATGTGCATACAACAGCATATTCGGGAGTCACAGCATTGAGGAAATCGCCGAGATTGGCTATCTTTCGCCCGTGATAGGGAACTTTCAGCAGGTCGCAGTCGCCCATATCCATCACCTCGTCAAGCCTCTGCTCCATAGCGTCGCCCGCGAATATCAGCGTATTATCGCCGTGTACGACCTTAGTAACAAGTGAGAAGTCATTGTCATCGTTCACGCCGTAATTTCTCTTATCGGGAGCATCAACCGTGAAGTCCATACCGTCGAGGGTAAAGCTCATATCCTCGGTCACAAGCTGCGGAATGATATTTTTCTCGTTCATTGCATCGATATACCTGTCGACCTCCTCACTCTGCTGATTGTGGTCGGGACCGAGAATATTCTTCACGTCAAGGCTGTTTATGACCTTCGCGGCACCTCCGACATGGTCCTTGTCATAATGGGTGAGAATGAGGTAATCAACAGTATCACGTCCTCTTTCCTTGAGATAGTTCACAATCTGCTTTGAATCGCCTCTTTCGCCGCAGTCGATGATAACGGTGCTGTTCTCGCTGAGGAGCAGCATCGCGTCAGCTTTTCCCACGTCAAAGAAAGTGACCTCCAGCCCCGTGACCTCGGCAGGACGCGGCGGCTCGGTGATATCTGTGATATCTACGCTCTCAGAGGGAGCTGTTGTTTTATCACACGCGACAGATGTTATCATAAACGCCGCAGAGAGCAGAGCAGCTATTCTTTTCTTCAACATTGTATCACCGACCTTAATAATAATCTCCGCACCTGCCGCATATCATAGCAAAGGGAGGGACAAGATGAAAAAGCTAATATTACTGTCCGTGGCATTCCTGCTGACGAGCTGTACGCCGCAGACAAAAGATCTCAGATATGACACTGGACCGTCGCAAACGTCCGAGAGCAGCGCTCCCGAGAGCGGAGCAAGTGCCTATATCCCGCTGAATTACACGAATCAGACCGCCTTATGGATACCGTATATGCGGTTTGCGGACATATTGCAGGGCAAGACCGAGAACGAATATCGCTCGGAGCTGTCCACGCTGCTGGACGAAGCCGCAGAGCAGGGGATAAACACGGTCTATTTCCACGTACACCCCAACGGCGACGCCTACTACGATTCCGACATCTTCCCGCGCGGAACCTACTGGGACGGAGACTACGACCCGCTCGCGATAGCAGTTGAGGAGGCGCACTCCCGCGGTATATCGCTCCATGCGTGGCTGAACCCGCTCCGTATGCAGACGGAGGAGCAGATGTCACAGCTTCCCGACAGCTTCATTGCGAAGAAGTGGGCAGACTCGCCAGAAAGCGGCTATATCAGGCTTGTTGGCGAGCGCTGGTATCTCGTCCCCGCATACAATGAGGTAAGTGATCTCGTAAGCTCAGCTGCCGAGGAGATCCTCACAAAATACGAGGTAGACGGCATACATATCGACGACTATTTCTACCCGACTACAGACCCGTCGTTCGACTCCGAAGCCTTTGCGGCAGGCGGAGCTTCTGACCTCTCGGAGTGGCGCCGCGATAATGTCACAGCCATGGTGAAGTCACTGCGAGACACTGTACACTCGCACGGAAGCAGATACAAATTCGGTATAAGCCCTCAGGGCAACCTTACAGCCGACTACGAAAAGCTTTACGCCGATGCAGAGCTGTGGAGCTCCGATACAGCCTACTGCGACTACATCGTACCGCAGATCTACTACGGTTTTGAGAACGAAACCTGTCCGTTCGAGCCCACACTCCGCCGCTGGGAGCAGTTGACCGCAGACAGCGATGTTTCGCTGATAATAGGTCTTGCCGAGTACAAAGTCGGCAAGGAGGACAAATGGGCAGGGGAGAGCGGACGCGACGAATGGGTCACATCTCCCGATATACTGGAGCGGCAGATCAGGCTTGTGAAGTCGTCGTTCGCAGACGGCTACGCGCTCTACCGATAGTTTATTTCAAAAACGGGGAGTATATACTCCCCGTTTCCGTATTTAGGTTATATCTCAGGACAGCGGCAGCTCATCAGCCTTATACAGACCTGAATCCACCTGCTGGATAGTGTAGGCGTCCTTGGCAGTAACACCGTCGCCCTTGCCGTAAACATCGGCATTTATAAGACCCTGCGGCTTGAGACCGTACTTGTCCTTGTTGCCGAGATGCTGGAGAATAGCAACAGCGTCGGCGATCGTTACTTTCGAGTCAAGATTCGCGTCACCGTAAACAACAGTATCATTAGAAGCACTGTTCCTACCGGTAGAAGCAGCAGAAGAAGCAGTGGTAGATACCTTAGTAGTTGAACTGACAGTTGAAGATACCGTCTTGGCAGTTGTTGCTGAGGTTGTCGTTGTAGTCGAAGCAGGAACCGTAGTTGTTGTAGTTGTAGTGGTCGAAGCCTTGGTAGTAGTAACAGTCGTCTTTGTCGTTGTGGGGACAGGAGTATCACTTCCTGTACCGCCGAGACCGTCAGCCTTTGTACCGTCGGGCTCCTCACCGTAGTAAAGCTTGCCGTTTACATAAACGGGAACATAAGGCGTCATCACACCGATAGCCGAGCCGTCGTCGCCCTTGGCAGTCTTGCCGAGGTCCTTGGCAGAGAAGTCGTTTGTCGAATCCCAGCCGCTGCCGTAATCAGGCATAACAATTGCAAGGAGTATCTCGCACTGCTGCTGTCCCTCCGAAATGGGGAGCACAGCACGTCCGTCGGGAAGATTAACTTCAATATAGTAGATATTACCGCTGTACTTTGTAGGCTTGGATATCTCAGCCGACTTGTAGCCCTTTTCCGCGTACATCTTGGACTGGTCGCGGTCGCAGCGGATAACGAGGTCCTCGGGGTTCTTGCCTGCGGAAATGACCTCGCTGAGGTCCATATAGTAGCGGAAG
>CAMHBN010000290.1 GCA_946183385.1 uncultured Ruminococcus sp. | reverse complement strand
AAGATAACCAAGAAGCAGCCCGCTCCGCCGTTCATCACATCAACTATGCAGCAGGAGGCTTCCCGCAAGCTCGGATTCAGTGCGAAGCGCACGATGAAGGCGGCGCAGGAGCTGTACGAAGGCGTTGACGTCGAGGGCATCGGCGCGGTAGGTCTTATCACCTATATGAGAACCGACAGCCTGCGTATCTCCGAGGAGGCGAAGTCAGCGGCGGCGCAGTACATCAGCACCGTCTACGGCAGCGAGTACCTCCCAGAGAAGCCGCGCGTTTTCAAGACCAAGAGCAACGCTCAGGACGCGCACGAGGCTATACGTCCCTCTACTCCCGAACTCTCGCCCGAGCGCGTGAAATCGGGACTTTCGAGCGACCAGTTCAAGCTCTACAAGCTGATATGGGAGCGCTTCATCGCCAGCCAGATGGCGAATGCTCTGCTCGACACCGTGTCGGTGGACATCGAGGCTAACGGCTGTATGTTCCGCGCGTCGGGCTACTCCGTCAAATTCGACGGCTTCACGAAGTTGTATGTCGAATCCACGGACAACGCCGACGAGAACAAGAAAATGCTGCCGCCTCTTGCACAGGGCGACATCGTGAAGCTCAAATCCATAACGGGCAACCAGCACTTCACTCAGCCGCCTCCGCGCTACACCGAGGCTTCGCTGATAAAGGCGCTTGAAGAGAACGGTATCGGCAGACCGAGTACCTACGCTCCGACAATTACCACGATAACTGCACGTCAGTACGTCGAGCACGAGGGCAAGGCGCTGAAGCCGACCAACCTCGGCGAGGTCATCACCGAGCTGATGAAGGAGCACTTCAACGAGATAGTTGATGCGAAATTTACCGCAGAGATGGAAAACAACCTCGACGACATCGAGCACGGCTTAAAGGACTGGGTGAGCACGCTCCACGAGTTCTACGACGGCTTCTCGACCACTCTCAGCAAGGCTGAGGAGGCTATGGAGGGCAAGCGCGTCAAGGTGCCCGATGAGGAGACGGACGTGATATGCGAGGTCTGCGGACGCAATATGGTCATCAAGTACGGCAGATACGGCAAGTTCCTCGCGTGTCCGGGCTTCCCCGAATGCTCATTCACGAAGAAGATAGTCACCGAGACCGAGGGCAGCTGTCCGAGGTGCGGCAAGAAGATGCTGCTCAAGAAGTCAAAGAAGGGCAGGAGCTTCTACGGCTGTGAGGGCTTCCCCGAGTGCAACTTCATGACGTGGAACGTCCCGACGGCGGAGGTCTGCCCCGTGTGCGGGAAGACCCTGTTCAACAAGGGCGGAAAGTCGGGCAGGCTCGTGTGTGAGAACGAGGGCTGCGGCTACGAAAGAGAGCTGAAAAAATGACGAAAGTCAACGTTATAGGAGCGGGGCTCGCGGGCTGTGAGGCGGCGTGGGCTCTCGCGAGGTACGGGATAGGCGTGCGGCTGTTTGAGATGAAGCCGCAGAAGTTCACTCCCGCACACAAATACGGCGGATTCGCGGAGCTCGTCTGCTCGAACTCATTGAAGGCGGCGCGGCTCGAATCGGCTGCGGGACTGCTCAAGACCGAGATGGAAATGCTCGGCTCGCTGACTGTTCCGTGCGCTAAGGCGAATGCTGTCGAGGCAGGCGGAGCACTCGCAGTTGACCGCGAGAGGTTCTCCGACGCAGTCACCGAGAAGATAAGAAGCTGTCCGCTGATCGAGGTCATCGAGCAGGAGGTCACGGAGCTCCCCGAGGGCGTTACCATTATCGCCACGGGACCGCTCACCTCGGGTGCTCTTGCCGAGGAGATAAAAAAGCTCTGCGGCGAGGGACTGAGCTTCTACGACGCGGCGGCTCCGATAGTCACTTATGAGAGCCTCGATATGGAGAAGGTGTTTTTCGCCTCGCGCTACGACCGCGGCGACGCCGACTACATCAACTGCCCGATGAACAAGGAGGAATACCTCGCGTTCTACCGCGCACTTATCGGTGCGGAGCGGGTTCAGCTGAAGGATTTCGAGACTCACCCGTTCAGCGTGTACGAGGGCTGTATGCCGATAGAGGAGCTTGCCTCCCGCGGCGAGGACACGATGAGATTCGGTCCGATGAAGCCTGTCGGCATAACCGACAAGCGCACGGGCAGACGTCCTTATGCGGTGGTGCAGCTCAGGCGCGAGAACCGCGAGGCTACGCTTTTCAACCTCGTCGGATTCCAGACAAACCTCAGATTCGGCGAGCAGAAGCGCGTCTTCTCGATGATACCGGGTCTCGAAAACGCTGAATTCATGCGCTTCGGCGTCATGCACAGGAACACTTTTATCAACAGCCCCGTGCTGCTCAATGCCGACTTCTCTATGCGCGAGCATCCCGATATTTACTTCGCGGGACAGATGACGGGTGTCGAGGGTTATATGGAGTCCGCGGCAAGCGGCGTAATCGCGGGTACTGCTGCCGCAAGGAGGCTGCTCGGGCTCGAGCCGATATGCCTCCCGAACGATACGATGACGGGAGCTCTCAGCGCCTACATCAGCGACCCGTTCAACGACGGAAAATTCCAGCCGATGGGCGCGAATATGGGTATACTTCCCGATATCGGTGTAAGAATAAAGGACAAGAAGGAAAAATACGGCGTATACGCAAAACGCGCCGTTGAATCTCTGCAAAGGGAGCTTGATAGGATTGGCAACAACGATAATAGTTGACGCATTCGGCGGGGACAGAGCTCCCCTCGAGGTGCTCAGGGGCTGCGAGAGAGCGGTCCGCGAGCTCGGCACGAGGATAGTGCTGACGGGCAGCGCAGAGAAGATAAGGGAGTGCGCCTCTGCCCACAGGATAAGCCTCGACGGCATGGAGATAGAGCACACCGATGATGTTTTTGATATACATGACGAGCCGAAGGAGATAATCAAGTCCAAGAAGGGTACATCTATGGCACGCGGACTGACCCTCCTTGCCGAGGGCAGGGGAGACGCTTTCGTATCCGCGGGCAGTACGGGTGCACTTGTTATGGGCGCGACCTTCATCGTCAAGCGTATCAAAGGTATCAAGCGCGTGGCTCC
>CAMHBN010000289.1 GCA_946183385.1 uncultured Ruminococcus sp. | reverse complement strand
GAACAGCCCGTCCCCTCTGTCGCTTCGCGACATCTCCCCACACTGTGGGGAGTCAACCTTTGGCGTGGTCAAGGGCAGAGCCCTTCTATTCTTTCAACTACAGGCAAACCAAACTTCTCCGCGAGAGCAAGGCACCTTTCCATCGGAGCTTTATCGCTGAGCACAGACGGCGTATGCGCGTCACAGCCGATGATGGCGGAGCACCCTACCTCCTGCGCTATGCCGAGAAAGCGTTCGGAGGTGTAATTCCTGCCGTCGCGTACTCCGAGCAGATTTATCTCCACGGGCTGGTCGTGCTCTTTCAGGTAGCGGCACAGGCGGGTGAACTCCCTGTCGTAGATGTCGCGGCTTCCCGTGAAATTGAAGAGGTCGGGGTGTGCGAGGTAGATGTACCTGCCCGTCTCCATACCCGCGATGACCGAATCTACGTACTCTATGAGCTCCGCTTCGCTGTCTGACGGCATACCCGTATAGGGGGAGTAGGGCTCCGCGCCGACGGAGTGCTGACCCAGTATCATATAGTCAACGGGATAGCCCGCGAGGAGCCTGTCCTGCGCCTCGATTAGCTCGGGGTTGTATTCGGCTTCAAAGCCGATATATATGGTGATATCGCCCGCGTACTCCTTTTTGAGGTCGGTAAGCGAGCGGAAGTAGCCGTCAAGCTCCCGCGGCTCCATGCGCGAATCCGACACATAAGCGTAAGGGTACACCCACGGGCAGTGGTCGGAGAAGCCGAGCACCTTGAAGCCGCCTGCTATGGCGTGCTCGACGTATTCCCTGTCCTCGCCCTTGGCGTGGTGACAGCGGTAGGTGTGCGTATGATAATTTGCAAACATAATATCCCTCCGTTCGGCTTCTATAATACCACATTTTCGCGAAAATGGCAAGTTGTAGGGGCGCATTCCGTGCGCCCGTAAGTGTTTCGGTTATTTGCGGGCGAACAATGTTCACCCCTGCAAAGAAATCAATGACAAATGTAACTGCGGAAATGACATTTTCTATCTTCAACTCTGCCGCGCTGCAGGGTATAATATAGGCAAAGGGGGAGATAAGAATGAAAACAACGTCAAACAGGCTCGCAGGACACATCGGTACAGCTCTCGGAGCGCTGATGTTCCTCGCACTCATACCCGCGGGAGCTACGCTGATATACTCGCTTCTTATGCGTGACAGAGGCAGCGACACGGTCCCGTTCATCACTCTTGGATTTGACATCGCATTTTCGGCTTTGACGGTCACATTACAGGGAGCAGACCTCGCTCTGCTTGTGCTCTTCCTCAGGATAGGGCGCAGGAGCGGCTTTATGGCGAGCTGCGCATTCCTCTTCGCGGGACTTCTCGTGAATATGCTCTTTGCGGGAATGGGTATGCTTCTGTGGAGCAATTCGGGCAGTCAGGCAGTCGCGTACTGCCTTGCCACGGGAATGATGTTCCTTATCTCGACCCTGTTTCTAAGTGTAAGAAAGTGTCAGCCCGCATAACCAAGGAGGTGCTCTCATGAAAAAGGTACTTACTTCACCCATAAGCGTGCTTATAGCGCATATCCTCGCGACCTTAGCCAACTTTGCCTATTCCGTCACGCCCACAAAATCATCACCGCTGAAATGGCTGTTCCTCGCGGTAACGCTCCTGTACATCGGAGCGTGGCTGCTCTACATCGCAAAGGGCAGTCACCCTAAGGTAGCGGCGGTGGTATTCTCCGTAATGCTTGCCGTTTCGATAGTCGGGTTCATCATTGCGAAATTCGCTCTCCTCGCCGACTGGTTCATTATCCCCGCGGCTCTGCTGGTCGTGCCTTTTGCGGGCTTTGAGGCGATAGTCAAGCCCACCTGCTGCTGGCTTGTAATCGCCGCGGTCAGCGTGATAATGATAGTTTTCAGCCTCAGAAAGAAGAGCGAGCTCTGGTAATAAAGCAAGCCCCGAGTTAACTCGGGGCTTATATTTATGCGGGTTCGTCGGTCGAAACAGTCGGTACAGCGCTTCCGTAGTCTCGGAAGCAGATATTGAGGTCAACTCTGCCCTCTATCCCGGGAACAGTGCCGTCGCTCGAATACTGCCAGATGTCGTATCTGTAGTAATATGTAGGCTTGTCGCCGTACTCCGCGAGCCAGAATCCGTAGTCCTTGAGCCGCGGGAGGTCGAGCTTGTGCATGGCGGTCGTCTTGTTCTGGTAGATCATCGGAGTATAGCCCGCCGACTTCACACGCTCGCAGAACGCGATACAGCAGTCCGCGAGAGTTTCTACGCTGACGTCGTCGGTACGGGCGCTGTCGTCGAAGATGAGCTCCCAGTCGTAGACAACGGGGTATGTGACATTACAGCCCGATATCGCGTCGAGGACGGCGTCCGCCTCCTCGATAGCCTCGTCGGTGGTGGTCGCCTGCGAGAAGAAGTAAACGCCCGTGTCGATACCCGCGGCGTTGGCGGATCTGATATTGTCTGAGAGGTTCTCGTCGATGGTGACTACTCCGCCGCCGTAGGTGCGGTAGCCCGCGCGAATCATCGCGAAGTCGATGCCCGCGCCCTTGACCTTGCCCCAGTCTATCTCGCCCTGATGCTCGGAGATGTCGATACCGGTCTTGGACTTCACTGTGTCGCCGTCCATATAGAAGGCGTAGCCGTTGCGGGTGACTATCTTGTCGGCGTCAACGTCGCTGACGGGAACATCGCTGTATACGGGTACGAAGACCTCGCCGAGGGTGGAGTCGTGCATGAGTATCTTTTTGCCGTCGAGGGAGTAGTAGGTCTCCTCCTTCTCGATGACGGTGCGTGTGCGGACCTCGGGGTCCTGCTCGGCGGCGGTGACGGCGTCCTTCCGACCGCGTATAAAGATGAAACCTACGAAAATTATCGCCATTAAAAGTATTATCAATGCTTCAAGGAGCGCAGCTATCCTGAAAATTGCATTTTTCCTGTTTGCCGAAGCCATTTTGTCCTCCTGAGACTTTTTCTTTTATAATAACACAAAATCGGTCATTTGTAAACAGAATGACCGATAATTTGCAATTATTTTGCAAGCACGGTGTCCGTGCAG
>CAMHBN010000288.1 GCA_946183385.1 uncultured Ruminococcus sp. | reverse complement strand
AACGACGGCGTTGTTGGTACTTACCCCGAGTCCTACCACAAGGCACTCCAGAACAACAACGTTGAGCACCTCTGGAACGTTATCCCGCAGGGCGACCACGGTAATGCTACCGTTGAGCCTCATATGTATAACTTCATGAGATACTTGTTCAAATAAACACTTCTTTCGAAAAACAGCACCCACATTGGGTGCTGTTTTTTGATATGCGGCACGGGACGATGTGGGCATCGTCACCTACAATGGAAAAAGCAGCAGCCTTTCAGAGTTGCTGCTTTTTGCGTTTATTTGAGCGGGAACGTCACGCGCCATCTGCCCGACCTGTATTCGAGCGCCGTACAGAACTCGCCGCAGAGCGTGCAGTCCGCGAGCCTGTCGTACTCGACGGGAATGATGTACTCATAGCACATATCCGTGTGCTCATCGTCGTACCAGTAGGTGAAGTCGACGGATTCTTTCTCGGCTATGACCTCTTTTCCGCTCCTGTCTGCGAGACTTATCCAGCCATGGCTGTCGGTGTGACCGACGTCCTCGTAGCGCATAAGCACGTGCAGTGCGCCATCTACGTAGCCTATCGCGTCGAGCGAGGCGTTATCTGCGGGGCGGCATATCGGATCGTCTGCGGGAACGAGGAAGCGGTAGTCAGCAGAGTCAGGGATATAGTCGTACGCACCTGCGCCCGTGATATCATCGCGGTGGACTGCCTCAGGCTCGACGGGTATCGACGACATATCAATGTCGATATCACCCATTGTCTTCTCTCTGCCGAGGAGAAGCTCCCGAACTGAGAATGTCACCTTCCTCTTGGGCATATCTCTGCCGTTCATAGTCTCGAGCTCAACGATGAAATACGCCGTGTTCGTGTCCTCATCGTAATCCGAGAACTTGCAGTGACCGTTCATATCATACGGGAAGTTGAACGTATAGCTGTCGAACAGGTCCCAGTCACCGTAGGGACACTCCCCTGTTGTGTCGCGCATGGTGAGGTATACCTCAGCCCTGCTGCCCTCGCGCTTTACGGAGATGACCGTCATCTCTATGCCGTCGTCGGTGCAGGATTTCTGCACAGGCTTGAAATCCTGCGCAATCCGCGGCGAGATGCTGTAGAGCACATTATAAGCCTCATCCGAGCCGAACGCCGTCATCACAGGCAGCGGACAGGCTATCAGCAGCAGGACAGCTGCCGCTCCCGCGACCCAAGCCGTCCATTTACGGCGTATCTTGCGCTTCGGGACCTCCACGTCGAGGAAGCGCTCGTCTATGTTTCCCATTGCGCTGAGAAAATCTTCTGCTTTCATATCAGTTCCTCCTTTTCAAGCTTTGCGCGGAGCCTTTTCCGCAGACGCAGCAGCATCGACTTGACCTTGCTCTGCGTGAAGCCGTGCGCCTTCGCTATCTCCGCGACGGGCTGGAAACAGGTATAGCGGCGGACGAATATGTTCCGCTCGGTGTCGCTAAGCTCCGCGAGGAAGGCGTTGAGTGTGTCGGTGAGCAGGCGCTCATCCACGCTTCTCTCGACGCTGTCGCCGTCGGATATGAGCCAGTCCGCGACCTCGTCAAGTATCACCTTAGCCTCGCCCGAGCCGCGCTTCTGCGCGTTCTCGCGGGTGAGCTTTTTCAGGCTGATGTTCCGCGTGAGCCGTGACAGATATGTCCGCAGGCAGCTTGGCTCGTGCGGAGGTATTGAGCTCCACGCTGCAAGCCATGTATCGTTCAGCGCCTCCTCGGTGTCCGAGCTGTCGCGCAGTATCCGATTCGCGACCGAGCCGCAGTATGCCGCGTACTTTTGCTGTACCTCAGCTATGGCGGCTTCGTCCCGTGCGAGGAAGAGCCCGAGTATTTTTTCGTCGTCCATGCCGTACCTCCAATGTTTTGTAGAAGCTTCTGTTATACTACTACGAAAAGCGACTGCCCGCGTTGCATGAAAAGTTAAACTTCATATATTATACTATCATTATAATATAGTGTCAAATTTCCGGCTCGGAGCGCGATATATACGATTTGTATTATTTATCTTACGATTCTCCAACTCGTTAAATCATATTGGTTCAAATTATCACGGAGCGTAATTTTTACAAGTCGTATAAACGTGCTGAAATCAACGAAAAATCATCAATTTCTGCTCATTTTGATAATATTCGATTCATAATTTGTGCTTGTTGCACAAAACATCTCCTCGTTTTTCGTTATTTGCAAACTGTATAATTATCCGTTTTGTATTGCCTTTTTTGGAAATCTGTGGTATAATAATATCAACAAAAGGAAATCCGATCGGGAGGTGTTCTTATGAAAAAGAATCAGATAATTGCTATGATGGTTACAGCTGCAATGACTATAACAGCAGCAACTACAACAGCTATGACAGCACTTGCAGGTTCTGCAACAGGCGTTACAGGTGCATTCAGCGATTACAACCTCAACGGACTCGACCCGAATATGGCAGAGACAAAGCCTACTCTCGCACTCAGCCGCATAGAGCTCCCGATCAACGTTGCTCAGGAGAACCCCGTTCAGGAAATAGAGCTCACAGTTACAGGCGCTGACAAGAAGTACGCTGCAACAGGTTTACATATCGGCTACGACGCAAGACTTACTCCCATAGCTGACGAGTACGGCGAGATTGCTCAGATAGGTCCCGCAGGTTCCAAGCTCATGAGAGACCAGAAGTCCGGCAGCGACTGCACATTCTTCCTCACAACAGGCGGCGCCCGCGACCACGGCAAAGACGGCGTCCTCTGGACAATGGAGTTCCGGCTTCCCGAGAATATCGAAGTCGGCGACGAGTTCCCGATAGAGATACTCTACAGAGACATCGACGGTACAAGCGACCTCTTCTCGAGCGCTCTCGACAACACAGCAAGCAAGCTCATGCAGGCTTGGGTGTTCACAAACGGTACAGAGCAGGGTTATATCAAGATAACCGAGGCTGAGGAAGAAATACCCGAAGAGCCCATAGTTGAAGAAGAGATAATCGAAGAGCCCGAGGAAGAGCTCGACCTCGGCGATATCAACGGCGACGGCATCATCAACGCGACTGATTCTTCCAACATCCTCA
>CAMHBN010000287.1 GCA_946183385.1 uncultured Ruminococcus sp. | reverse complement strand
GAGAGTCTGCGGAACTCCGAGCACCGTGCCGTTCATTCTGACGGGGTGTATCGTCATCGACGCCGACGGCACGATGAACGACTTCTTCGCGCTCACTGCGAGCGGCACGCCTATGGAGTGACCGCCGCCCACCACGAGCGAAACGGTCGGGGTCTTCATTCCCGCGATAAGCTCGGCTATCGCGAGCCCCGCCTCGACGTCTCCGCCCACCGTATTGAGGATTATCATCAGCCCCTCGACGCTCCTGTCCTGCTCGACAGCGACGAGCGCGGGGATGATGTGCTCATAGCGGGTGGTCTTGTTCTGCTCGGCGAGGACGTAGTGCCCCTCTATCTGCCCGATGACAGTCAGGCAGTGGATAAGGTGCTTGGTGTTCTGACTGCCGTTATCCTCGGCGGACTGTGTAATAGCTTCTTTTTCCATACTTCACGCTCCGTTTGGTTGATACAGACATAGTATCTCCGCACAGGCGCCAAAGTATACATTATTATTATATAACATTTCGGACATAAAGTCAATACGAAAAGGGAAAAATCAGAGCTCAGAGCTCAGACTGCAGAGGCGGCATTCCGCCGCCCGAGCCGTTCATCGGCAAATGCGGGCGAGCGTGCCCCCCTTACATTACTGTCACTCCGCGGCGATACGGCATATAATAAGCAGTACCGCAATGTCGGCAGCGCTGCCGACCGTCAGGGGTGATAATATGAACAAGTGTATACTGGAAATGCCCTCCTACACCTACGCGCAGAAGGCTGAGAAGCTCCTGCGGTCGAAGGGTATCCCGAGCGACATAAAGCGGCGCAGTGCAGGGTGCGGGTACGTCCTGCACGTCCACACGGACTGCCGTGCGGCGGCGCTTATGCTTGACAGGTACGGCATACCCTACGTCCTGCGGGAGAACGGCGGCTCGCCATGATAGTCAACTTCGACAACGCGGCTACGACCTACCCCAAGCCCGACTGCGTAAAAGCGGCAGTATACGAGGCTATGGACAGCTACGGCGGCAACGCGGGCAGAGGCGGGCACGCTCTTGCGGCGGCTACCTCCGAGGCGGTCTACTCCGCTCGCGAGGAGATAGCCTCGCTCTTCGGAGCCGAGCCCGAGAACGTCGTCTTCGCGATGAACTGCACCCACGCGCTGAATATGGCAATACAGGGCATAATGGCAGACGGCGGGCACCTCATCATCAGCGCCATGGAGCACAATTCCTCGGCACGGCCCGCGGCGAAGCTCGCCGCCGACGGCAGGATAACGCTCTCGGTCGCGGAGGTATACCCCGAAGCCGAAAAAACGCTCACAGGCTTTCGCAGTATGATACGTCCCGACACGAAGGCGATAGTCTGCACCCTCGCGAGCAACGTCACGGGACAGATACTCCCCTTCCGCGCTATAGCACAGCTCTGCCGCGAGCGCGGTATCTGCTTCATCGCGGACGGAGCGCAGGCTTGCGGCGTGATAGACGTGAAGCTGTCGGACGGGATAAACATCCTGTGTACGGCGGGGCATAAGGGACTGTACGGTATCACGGGTACGGGGCTGCTCGTCACGGACGGCAGATTCCCAATAGCGCCGATAATGCAGGGCGGCACGGGTACGGACTCTATGAGCCTGCGCCAGCCGACTCTCCCGCCCGAGAGCCTCGAAAGCGGCACGGTCGGCGTAATCGGCATAATGTCGCTGAAAGCGGGCGCAGGCTTCGTCAGGCGGACGGGTATAGCCAATATCTTCCGCCACGAGGACGCGGTATGCCGCCGCTTTATGCGCGAGCTCAGCGGAGACAGCCGTATCACGGTCTACCGCTCCCCTGCCGCTCGGTACGTACCGATAGTGGCGTTCAACGTTGCGGGGCTGACCTCGGGAGATGTCGCGGCACGCCTCGCCGAGGAGGGCTACTGCCTGCGGGCTGGCTACCACTGCTCGGCGCTCGCACACACGATGCTCGGCACTGAAAACGGCGCAGTACGGTTCTCACCGTCATATTTCAGCCGCGAGGAGGACGCCGTAAGACTTGCGGAGCTTATAAAAAATTTGTGATGATTCAGTGATAATGCAAAAAAGCTATTGAAATTTTCTCGATTTGTGGTACAATAGATATGATAGGCAGCGTATGCCGCTGCGGTCGGGAGCAGTCCCGCCGCAGGAGAAGTCCCTTCCTCGGGAAGGGACGTACATAGAGATATAAAAACAAAGGAAAGGGAGTGAAATGATGCCCTCGTTCAACGAAATACAGCACGCGTTCTTCAGTCTTATCAGCACTATCGAGCTGAAAGACATCGTAGACGTCGCCGTACTCGCTTACATAGTCTATCTTCTGATGAAGCTGATACGCGAGACCCGCGCGGGTCAGCTCGTAAAGGGTATCCTTCTCCTCGTAGCGGGATATTTCGCCAGCAGCTTCTTCGAGCTGAAGGTGATGAAATACATTCTCGGTCACGCGCTCGACATCGGTCTGATAGCGATGATAATCCTCTTCCAGCCCGAGCTCAGACGCGCCCTCGAAAAATTCGGACGCACCAAGTTCGGCGTACAGTTCCTCGGTATTGGTATGCTGTCGGGCGACGTCAGACAGAAATGGGACAGCGCCATCGAAGCGATATGCGATTCGTGCGTCGAGCTCTCGGCAAGCTGCACGGGCGCGCTCATAGTCTGTGAGCGTCAGACCCGCCTCGGCGAGCAGATAGAGACAGGCACCATTCTCAACGCCACTCCCAGCAAAGAGGTCTTCGGCAACATCTTCTACCCGAAAACTCCCCTCCACGACGGAGCCGTCATAATGCGCGACGGCATGATACTCGCGGCAGCCTGCTTTCTCCCGAAGCCGCAGAACGACGCGGCTATCAACAAGAAGCTCGGCTCGCGCCACCGTGCCGCGATAGGCATGAGCGAGAACTCCGACGCCGTGGTCATTGTCGTGTCCGAGGAGACAGGGCAGATATCCGTCGCGATAAACGGCGTCCTCACGCGCGATTTCACCC
This sequence comes from uncultured Ruminococcus sp., assembly GCA_946183385.1. Taxonomy (GTDB): domain Bacteria; phylum Bacillota; class Clostridia; order Oscillospirales; family Ruminococcaceae; genus Ruminococcus. Next base: position 82 of record CAMHBN010000287.1, on the reverse strand, counting down.
GCGAGAAGCTCAAGGCTCTGCTCGAGAAGGAGCTCTTCGACGTGACCGACGAGAGAACAGAACGCAAGAAGAAGATATCCTC
>CAMHBN010000286.1 GCA_946183385.1 uncultured Ruminococcus sp. | reverse complement strand
TGCCTCACGGTGACTGATTTCGACTCCGCTTCATTCCGGGCAGATGTTATGAACGAGACGCTCAGCCGCTCGTCGCTCGGCAGTCTGCACAGTGGCAGTCCCGTTGACCTCGAACGCGCAATGGCGGCGGGAGGACGTTTCGGCGGACATATAGTTTCGGGGCATATCGACGGCACGGGAACTATCACCGACATCAAAAACGACGGTATCGCTGTGTGGTACACAGTCTCCGCAAAGCCTGAAATTATGCGCTATATCGTGGAAAAGGGCTCGGTCGCGATAGACGGTATCAGCCTGACCGTGGCTAAGCGTTTCTATAATCCCGCATACAGCGGCTCAGACCGTGCTCGGCACGAAAAAGGTCGGGGACACGGTCAATCTCGAAAACGACATAATCGCAAAATACGTTGAGAAGCTCCTCAAGCCCGACAGTACGGCGGGCGGAGTATCTATGGAGCTTCTCGCGAAAAACGGCTTCATCTGAGGAAGTGATACAATGAAGAAAATATTTGCTTTGGCAGCTGCCGCGGTTATGCTTTCACTGACGTCATGCGGTATCGAGAATCCTGTCGTTATATCAAACAGTTCAGAGGATATTGAATTAGCAAAGGTCAAGGTCACGGAGCTCAAAACTGATATTGCAGTCGGAGGCATCGACGTGTCTTACGGCGAAAACGAGAATGCCGAGATACACGTTGATTACAAGATACAGGGCATTACGCAGAAGAAGGTCAGCGCGGTGAGCGAGCACATCTCGTGCAGTGCCGAGATAGAGGACGATGTTCTCGTAGTCTCCATAGTTGACAGCGAGACGGGCAAGAGCTTCTGGGAGTGGAAGAACTCGAACGCAAAGGCAGTCGAGGTCGAGGCGAACGTGAAGATAGTCCTGCCGCAGAGCTTCAACAAGTTCAATATCAACGCCGACGTCGGCAATGTCGGGCTCGACGGGCTGAGCGGCGGCTTCGACGTCAAGTGCGATGTCGGCAACCTTGATATGAAGGACGTCAGCATTCTTGAGGATTCCGACCTCTCCGTTGACGTGGGCAACTGTTCGGTTTCGCTCGCGGGCGTTGATGAGTGCGAGACTAAGGTCTCGGTAGACGTCGGCGACATCGACATTGACACAGGCGACTTCACCTACGAGGAAAATGAGGGAGACGACAAGCCCGTCGGCGGCAAGAAGGAGATAGTTGTCGGCGGCAAGTGCACGATGAAGCTTGAATGCGACGTCGGAAGCATAGATATTGATCAGGAGGATTCAGATGTTTGATTACAACACGGTCGAGGAGGCTCTCGAAGCTCTGCGCAGCGGCAAGATAATCCTTGTGACCGATGACGAGAGCCGCGAGAACGAGGGAGATATGATATGCGCTGCGGAGTTCGCGACTACCGAAAACGTCAATTTTATGGCAGTCCACGCAAAGGGACTTATCTGTATGCCGATGAGCGGTGAGCTGTGCGATAAGCTCCACCTGCCGCAGATGGTAGACTACAACACCGACAACCACTGCACGGCGTTCACAGTCTCAATCGACCACGTGGATACGACCACGGGTATTTCCGCCGAGGAGCGCGGCTACACGGCTCGGATGGCTGTCAGCGATGACGCCAAGCCCGAGGACTTCCGACGCCCTGGGCATATGTTTCCGCTTGCGGCGAAGAAGAACGGCGTGCTTGAGCGCGAGGGTCACACCGAGGCTACGGTCGACCTGATGAGGCTCGCGGGACTCAAAGGCTGCGGACTATGCTGCGAGATAATGCGCGATGACGGCACAATGATGAGAGCCGCAGAGCTGCAGGAAAAGGCACAGGAGTGGGGACTGAAATTCATAACGATACAGGCACTGAAGGAGTACCGCAAGGTGCATGACAAGCTCGTCGAGTGCGTGGCGAATACGAAGCTCCCGACGAAGTACGGCGAGTTCCGCGCTCTCGGCTTCGTGAACAAGCTCAACGGCGAGCACCATGTAGCCCTCGTCAAGGGCGATATCGGCGACGGCGAGGATATACTCTGCCGCGTACACTCCGAGTGCCTGACAGGCGACGCTTTCGGCTCGCTGAAATGCGACTGCGGACAGCAATTCGCCTCGGCTATGACGCAGATCGAAAAAGAGGGCAGGGGAATACTGCTCTATATGCGGCAGGAAGGACGCGGCATAGGGCTTATCAATAAGCTCCGCGCCTACGAATTACAGGATAAGGGCATGGACACCCTTGAAGCCAACCTCGCGCTCGGCTTCCCCGGAGATATGCGCGAATACTACATCGGCGCGCAGATACTGCGGGAGCTCGGCTGCAAGACGCTGAGACTGCTCACCAACAACCCCGACAAGGTCTACGGGCTGAGCGGCTTCGGGCTGGAGATAAAGGAGCGCGTCCCGATACAGATGGACGCTACCGCCTACGACCTCTTCTACCTCAGGACCAAGGCGGCTAAAATGGGACATATCCTCGATTACTGAGGTCAACTATAAAATCCAAAGGAGAATGAATATGAAAACTTACGAAGGAAACCTTGTACCCAAGGACGTCAGGATAGGAATCGTCGTTGCGCGATTCAACGAATTCATCACGAATAAGCTGCTCGGCGGAGCAATCGACACTCTCAAGCGCCACGAGCTCCCCGAGAATTCGATAGATGTAGCGTGGGTACCCGGAGCGTTCGAGATACCGCTCATCGCGTCGAAAATGGCTAAGACGGGCAAGTATGACGCCATCATCTGCCTCGGAGCAATAATCCGCGGAAGCACGTCGCACTATGACCTTGTCTGCAACGAGTGCGCGAAGGGCATAGCTCAGGTGTCGCTGAATGCGGATATTCCCGTGATGTTCGGAGTCATCACCACCGAGAATATTGAGCAGGCTATCGAGCGTGCGGGCTCGAAGGCAGGTAACAAGGGCAGCGAGTGCGCTGAGGGAGCTATCGAAATGATAAACCTTATCCGCGAGATAGAGGACTAAAAGAAAAAGGACGTCTCAACCGAGACGTCCTTTATTATTGTGGGTGATTGATTAAGCCATACCTGCTGTGATGATAGCCATCTTGTAGACCTCGTCAGC
>CAMHBN010000285.1 GCA_946183385.1 uncultured Ruminococcus sp. | reverse complement strand
CTGCCGACATCGAAAGCAGCATTGCGCCGCTTACTGCGCCCGACAGCAGGCGCGTCAACTTTTGCTTGAGTTTCATCTGATTACCTCCGAATCATTTTTATTTTCCTCTTGACAGATAATTCTTCTTTTATCTGTACTAATCATACAGCATTAAGACGGATTAATAAACCCACATTATGGGAATGAGGTGGATAAAATGTGAGCGTTCTGTATAAATGGCGTCCCGAATCCGAAGTGCGGAGCAGCTTTTCGGGAGGTTAGGCTCCCAATTATTGACTAATCGATCGGCTTATGGTAAAATATAAACATAATTTACGGCGCGAGGTGACGGTATGGAGGACAATTACATTTACAGCGGCACGAAAAAGCTGCGCTGCGGCTATACCACGGGCTCGTGCGCCGCGGCGGCTTCAAAGGCGGCGGCTGAGGCTCTTCTGACGGGACAGGAAGTGAAGATTGCGGAGATACTCACACCGAACGGTAAACTGCTCCGTCTCGGTATCGCGAAATGTGTTCTGAGCCGCGAAAGTGCGCTGTGCTCCGTGATAAAGGACAGCGGCGACGACCCCGACATCACCAACGGGATAGAGGTTTGCGCGGAGGTGGAGCTCGCCGAAAGCGGCGTGGAAATATGCGGCGGCAAGGGCGTGGGGACGGTAACGAAAGCGGGGCTCGACCAGCCTGTGGGTGCGTCCGCTATCAACTCCGTGCCGAGGAAGATGATAGCTCGGGCGCTGGATGAAGTCGCCGAAATGCACGAATACCGCGGCGGATTCAGGGTCGTCATATCCGTCCCCGAAGGCGAGGTGCTCGCGGGGAAGACCTTCAATCCGCGTATCGGCATTGTCGGCGGTATCTCCATCATCGGCACGACGGGCATTGTCGAGCCGATGAGCAGCGCCGCTCTCATCGGGACTATCCGCACAGAGGCGAATATCCGACGGGCGGAGGGGCGGAAAACGCTCCTTCTCACGGTCGGCAACTACAGCGAGCGCTTCATCGCCGAGAATCGCCCCGAGCTGGGCGAGCAGTGCGTTATGTGCAGCAACTTCATCGGCGACGCCATCGACATCGGCGTGTCGCTCGGGTTCGAGGATATCCTCATTTTCGGGCATATAGGCAAGCTGGTGAAGCTCGGCTCGGGCATTATGAATACGCACTCCTCCTACGCGGACGGGCGTATCGAAACGCTCATTGCGTGCGGTGTGCTCGCGGGCGTGGACGGCGCGCTCCTGCGCAGGCTCAGCGACTGTGCCACCACCGACGCTGCCCTCGATATACTCTATGAAAACGGCGCGGCTCAGCCGCTCCTCGATGTGCTCACCGAGCGGATACACGGCTATTTGCAGGCTCGCGCAAAGGGCGGGGCGAGGGTCGGAGCGGTCATTTTCTCGTACAAAAACGATATGCTCCTCAAAACGGAGCTTGCTGACGATATTTTAGCGCGTGCGGAGGTCTGATATGGTACATTTTGTTGGTGCGGGCAGCGGTGCGGCTGACCTTATTACACTGAGGGGGAAAGCTCTCCTCGAAGCGGCTGATGTGGTTATTTATGCGGGCTCGCTCGTGAACCCCGAGCTGCTCGGATACGCGCGTGCTGAGTGTGAGATACACAACAGCGCTACTATGACGCTCGATGAGGTCATTGCTGTCATGGAAAGGGCTGAAAACAGCGGCAGAACAGTAGTAAGGCTGCACACGGGCGACCCCTGCGTTTACGGGGCGATACGCGAGCAGATGGACAGGCTCGATGCGCTCGGCATAGCATACGATGTCTGCCCCGGAGTGAGCTCCTTCTGCGGTGCTGCCGCCGCTCTCAGGGCGGAATATACTCTGCCCGATGTGTCGCAGACGGTGATATTGACGCGAATGGCGGGGCGGACTCCCGTGCCCGAAAGCGAGAGCATCGAGAGCCTTGCCGCGCATCACGCGACTATGGTCGTCTTTCTCAGTGCGGGGATGCTTGAGGAGCTCTCGCAGCGGCTGATAAACGGCGGCTACAGCGCGGACACTCCCGCGGCGATAGTCTACAAGGCGACGTGGGCGGACGAGAAGGTCTGCCGCTGTACGGTGGGCACGCTCGCTGAAACTGCGCGGGAAAACGGCATTTCCAAAACCACGCTCATCACTGTCGGGGACTTCCTCGGCGACGTGCGCTCGCTCTCAAAGCTGTATTCGCCCGACTTCGAGACGGAGTTCAGAAAGGCGAAGCAATGAAAGCTGCGATGATCTCACTGACCGAAAACGGCAGAAGACTGTCTGCGCTCATAGCCGAAAAAGCCGATTTTCTGAGCTCCGAGCGGTTCTGCTTCAAGGGACACGGCGACTGCTCAGCGCAGAGCTTCGACAGCCTCGCGGGGCTTGCCGCGGATGTCTTCGACCGCTTCGACGCGCTCGTTTTCGTGTGCGCCTGCGGTATCGCGGTGCGGGCAGTGGCTCCGCACCTGAGGTCGAAAACGACTGACCCCGCGGTTGTCGTCATCGACGACTGCGGACGCTTCGTTATCCCCGTCCTTTCGGGGCATATAGGCGGCGCAAACGCGCTGGCGGAGCGGCTCGCGGAGCTCATCGGGGCGCAGGCTGTCATCACGACGGCGACCGACACGGGCGGGCACTTTTCGCCCGACAGCTTCGCGGCTGCGAACGGGCTCATTATATCCGATATGGAGGCTGCCAAGGCTGTCGCGGCGGCTGTCCTCGACGGCGAAAAGACGGGGCTTGTCAGCGATTATGAATATGTTGATCTGCCGCGCGATGTCTCCGCGGGGACGGACTGCCGCACGGGGCTGTACGTCGGGAGCGGCGATATCAAGCCGTTTCCCGTTACGCTGAGGCTTGTCCCGCGGAATGTCGTGCTCGGTATCGGGTGCAGGCGCGGTACCGACTGCGGAGCCATCGAAAGCGCTGTCGTGAATGCTCTGAAAGCGGCTGATATAGCCGCTGAGCGGGTGTACGCGGTCGCTACCATCGACCTCAAAGCCGATGAGGCGGGGCTGCTCACACTGTGTGAAAAGCACGGCTGGGAGCTCTGCACATACACGGCGGAGGAGCTCCGCAATGTGAGCGGGGACTTCTC
>CAMHBN010000284.1 GCA_946183385.1 uncultured Ruminococcus sp. | reverse complement strand
TATGCTCCCTCTATGAGAGACAGTGAAAGGAAAAAACACTGTGAAACGTAGGGGGTGCATATCAGGAGTAGCACGGGTTTTTTTTGATTTATTTCCAGTAGGAATAGTAGCTTGAGCTTGAGCGGATTTGGTCAAGGATGCTGTTTCCAAGTATCAGACTGATTACGAGCACGATGACGAAGATGATGGCTGCGATGAGCAGCATGCAGAAGAAGCTTCTCGCGAAGTTGCGGCGGTTAATGTTATTGTTATTAAAGGAGAACACGATCAGGAATACGAAGCCGACGATGGGTACCGCAAACAGAAGCGAGAGCCCGAAGTATGCCCAGGGGCTGAGCGGCTTGTACTGTGCAGGAAGATTTGCCTCGGTAACGGACATATTGTTGTAAATGTTGTACTGCGGCTGAGCGTACTGCTGCTGGGGCTGAGCGTACTGCCTGACGGGCTGAGGCGCTGCGGGGGCGGCGGGCTGGGAAACCGCAGCCATGCTCTGACCGCAGGTGGTGCAGAATCTGGAGCCGGATGCGACTTCAGCTCCGCATTTCGGACATTTCATTTTGTTTTTTCCTCTCTTTCGGCAAGTTTTTGCTTTATTCGATAAAATAAATATAGCACAGAGGGAAGAGTACCGCAAGTGTATAAGCCGATTTTTATTCTATTTTTGTGCCGTTAATGCTCATGTTATAGGTGACGATATCGCTCGAATAATCCGTCGTTCCCGAGCATGTCAGCGTGTCGCCAGATTCCTCGATCTTCAGTATCATCGGATTAGTCAAAACCAGACCTACGGGGGTAATCGACAGGGTCATAGCCTTCTTGTCGAAGACGCCGGTGTATTCGGCGGGATGATCCTTCGCCTTGTCGTAAACGAACACGACCTTGTAGGTTTCGCCGTCGGCGGCCTCAACGGTCATTATGCCGTGACCCTGCTGACCCGCCATCGAGTCGAGCATATCGGTGTAGTAATCGCGCATCTCCTTCGGCATATAGGCGATTATGCCGCGCAGCATATCCATATCGAAGCCCTCAAGCGTGGACTCGACGTCCCATTTGCCGACGATATCGAGCTCGTCGAATATCTTGAGCGGTTCGGACTCGGGGCCAAAGCAGGGAGCCGAGCTCTCAAACGTGCCCTCGACGCATTCGCGGATAACTACCGCGAGCTCCTTGCGCTGGGCGGCGGTGAGCTCCTTGCCGTCGATCCTGAGCTTGTCGAGCTCGATCTTAAAGGGCTCTGCCCATTTCTCTTTCACTACTCTCTCTGAGAAGACCTCGGTCTTGCCGACGCGCAGGGTGACGGTCATGCTGTCGAGGACTTCCGCTCTCGGGGCCTTTGACAGATCCGGAAGAGTAATGCTCAGAATGTTGCCCTTGACCTCCTTTTCGGGCTGAGCGGGGGTCGGGAGCTGATAGAGAACGTATTTGCCGTAGTCATTCGTAAAATAGCCCTCGCTGTTATCTCCGGTGCCTCCGTCGACCTCCATAAGATAGACGGCGTACTGCTTATCGCGTGAAGCGTATGCCTTCGCGTCAAAGAATAAACCTCCGGACCACTCTCTGTACCCCTTGCCCTCCTCCATCTTGAGGGGGGTCATCTTGAAGTCTGTCATGACCTCGTCGTATTCGGGGAGTTTTTTCAGCACGATGGCGTATTCCTTGTCCTTCTCGCTCGCGGGCTTAACGGCGATGCGCCGCACCCTCGTGGTATAGCTCTTGTTTAGAAGCGAGACCTCGAGCTTTCCGGAGCTGATATCGGCCTCCGGCGCGAAGAGGGGGTTTACGTTAGACAAAAGCGCCTGCTTGTAGAAGGTCGCCCCATAGCTCTCGGCAAATTCAAAATAGTAGTCCGTCAGCTCCTGCTCGGAGACGGAGAAGGCCTCCTTGAGTATCGTGGTTAGCGCCCGTTTGCCCCACAGCCCCTTATACCTCGTAAGGATAGTGGGGTAGGAGTAGGGCTTTTCCGATTTCAAGTAAGAGAAGAAGGGAGCTATCGGGTAGCTTGCTCCCGCCTTATCCGAGGCGGAAAGCTTTCCTTCAGGGTAGGTGGTGGAGAAGCTGTCGAGAGGCAGGGCAAAGTAGTAAGCGTCCGTAAGATTGGAGAGAGATTCCTCTTTGCCGCTTGTGATGTCGCCTGTCTCAACGAAATGGTCGTACGCCTCCATCTCGAGAGCCATCGCGCTCAGCTCGTCGAATTTGTAATTTGCGCGGGAGTCCATAACGTAGCCGCGCTGTATGGCGTGGAACATCTCGTGGCACATCGTGAGCAGAAGCTGATCGTAGCTCTGCTTCGTGCCTCCGCCGAGCATCTCCATAAATATAACGAGATACGGATTGCCCCAGTATGGGGTGATGGTAACTCCGTAGGAGCCGCGGTTTTCGCCGCTGAGCTCAAGACGCAGCTTGTATTTCGGCATCTTCAGGCCGAGACCCGCCAGATAGGGCCAGGCCTTCTGCGCCATCTCTTTGACCTTCTGCACCTGCTCGAGTTCGTCGCGGAGCTGGGGTATCTCGGTCTTGTACTGGTCTATATTTGCCTGAATGCGCTGATAATCAGGATCCTCGTCGAGATACTTCTTGATATTCTGCTTGTAGTATTTCAAAAAGTCCTTCTTTATGAAGGGCATCTCGTTCAGATCCTTCATCGTAGTATCCTCAAAAAGGTCGTTTTCCTTTATGACCCTCTTGAGCGCGGCGTCCTTCGCCTTAACGTCCATCTCGCCGTAGCGCTTCTGGTTGCCGCTGTCAAGAACGTCGATGAAGCTCGACCTGTCGAGCATTATTTCCATAACGGCGGGACCGCCCTTGTCGGGAACGTGTACGTCGAAGCAGCCGGTGAAGGGATTAAGATAGGCTCCGCCGGTGTACGCCTGCCACATCGAGAGAAGCTTCGGAGAGGAAGCTATCAGTGTCCAGCCGATAACGGCGATGATAACGGAGTTCTGGCTGCTCTCGACCGTGAGAACGGAGCCGTCAAGGCTTGAAGCGTACTCGTACCAGGTCCCGGAATCGTCTACGCGATAGATTTTTACAGCCTCGTAGTCCTCCTCTTCTATACCCAGAGTCTCAAGGTCAAAATCCATCGTAAAGTAGCCCGGA
>CAMHBN010000283.1 GCA_946183385.1 uncultured Ruminococcus sp. | reverse complement strand
GCTGATTTCAGCTTCTACGGTATCAAGGGCGACATCAACGGCGACAGGGTCGTTGACACCTTCGACCTCATACTCGGACGTCAGGCTCTGACGGGCAAGACCGAGCTTGAGGGGCTGTCCAAGTCCAACGCGGACGCAGACTCCGACGACAAGGTAGCCATAAACGATATGGTACTCATTCAGAAGTACCTGCTCGGCAGCAGCAAGAAGTTATGAGGATAGAATAATACGAAAAGGTCGCGTAACGAATGGTTACGCGACCTTTGTTTTATCAGTCAGCTATGAATACTGCGAATGCCTTGTATGCCATAAAGAGGTCGAGCTTGGATATAGCCTCGTAGGGAGCGTGCATAGCGAGCACGGGTACTCCCATATCTATCGTGTCAACGTCGAGGTTGGCGATGTATGCGGCAACGGTGCCGCCGCCTCCCATATCCACCTTGCCGAGCTCACCCGTCTGCCATATCACGTCCTTGCTGTCCATAAGGCGGCGGATACGTCCCGTGAACTCAGCCGAGGCGTCAGACGTGCCCGACTTGCCTCTTGCGCCCGTGTACTTGGTTATGCACACGCCCCTGTTGACGTAGGCGCAGTTGTTTCTCTCGGTGACCTCGGGATATGTGGGGTCGAATGCGGCATTCACGTCCGCGGAGAGGCACTCAGACGCGGACAGTACGTGTCTGCCGTCAGCGCCGAGGTCAGCTGCGAGGTCGTGGATGAAGTATTCAAGATAGGACGAGCACAGACCCGTATTTCCGTCGCTGCCCGTCTCCTCCTTGTCGGTGAGGACGGTCACTACCGTATGAGCGGGAGCCTTGCACTCTGCCGTAGCTCTGAGCGCAGGATAGGAGCAGCAGCGGTCGTCGTGACCGTAGCCGCCGATGAGGCTCCTGTCAAAGCCGATGTCCCTCGCCTTGAATGCGGGAACGGCTTCGAGCTCCGAGGAGATGAAGTCAGCCTCGGTTATACCGTACTTCTCGTGGAGAATGTTCAGTATATTGAGCTTTACAGCCTCGCTCGTCTCGTCCTCGCGGAAGGGAACGGAGCCGATGAGGAGGTTGAGGTCCTCGCCCTTGACGAGCTTGGCGCCCGTGCGGGTCATCTGCTCGGTAGCGAGATGCGGGAGCAGGTCAGTCACGTAGAATACGGGGTCGCTCTCGTCCTCGCCGATAGCAACCGTGACCTTTGTTCCGTCAGCCTTTATGATAACGCCGTGGAGAGCGAGCGGAATAGCCGTCCACTGGTACTTCTTGATGCCGCCGTAGTAGTGGGTCTTGAACAGCGCGAGCTCGTTGTCCTCGTAGAGCGGGTTCTGCTTGAGGTCAAGCCTCGGGGAGTCGATATGCGCCGCACATAGACTTACTCCCTCCTCAACGGGCGCCTTGCCGATTACCGCCATAATTACAGCCTTGCCGCGGTTCACGCGGTATATCTTCGTGCCCGCCTTGAGTTTCATACCGCGCTTGTACTCGGTGAAGCCGTTCTTCTTCAGGAGCTCCACTGCCTCTACGACAGCCTCGCGCTCGGTCTTAGCCTTGTCGAGGAACTTCTTGTAGTCCTCGGCGAATTTCATGCAAGCCTTCTCGTCGGACTTGCTTATCCTTTCATATCCGTTCTTGCGCTTCAGGAAGAGCTTATCCTTCAGCGCCTTTGATGCCTTGTCCTTATCCTTCATTGCGTGTCTCCTTATGTTATTCCGCTATTGCGGGAGTTTTTGTCCTCTTGTAGTATATATCCCTTATCTTCGCCGACACCTCGTTGGAGATACCGCTCACATTGTCCATCGAGTCGTTGTTCTCGATTATGTAGTCGGAGTGGGATATGAAGAAATCGGCATCGAGCTGTGAGCTCATACGCTCGTCAGCCTGCTCGGGAGTGAGCCCGTCGCGCTCGATTATGCGCTTCCTGCGTATCTCGGGCGATGCTATCACCGATATGATGAACTCGCAGAAATCGTCCGCGCGGCTCTCGAAAAGTGTCGGAGCGTCGAGGAGAATGAGCTTCTCGCCGCTGAGCGAATGGGTCTTTATCTGCCTGAGTATCTCGCCCGTGATGTAAGGATAGATTATCGTGTTGAGGGAGTCGAGCTTGCTCCTGTCGGTGAATACTATCTTCGCGAGAGCCTTCCTGTTGAGGGTCTTGTCATCGTTGAGAATGCGGCTTCCGAAGAAGTCCGATATCTCGTCGAGGCACTTGCTGCCCTTCTCGACGACAACTCTTGCTATCTTATCCGCATTTATCACCGCAAAGCCGTTCTGCGCAAAGACCTGCGAGACCGTGCTCTTGCCGGCGCCCGTCTGTCCCGTGAGACCGACCACCATTACGCCTTCAAGACTGTTCATATCCTTATCACCTCGAATCCTGCCGCCCTGATGAGGCGGTTATATACTGCAAGTCCCACTCCGTCCGTGGAGGGAGCGCGGACATATACCTTCTCTGCACCCATATCGTCGAGCTCCCTGAGCCGCTGAAACAGCCAGTGAGCCTGCATGGAGCTGTCCGCTCCGTAGGTAAGATGCCTGTAGGGGAAGCCGTCCTCGTCGCCGTCGAAGATGAGGGCATAGACGCCGTCCCCGTAATTGCCGCCGACGAGCTCGGTGAAGTCCCCGAGGCGCGACTCTACCATAATAATATCCGCCTTTGGCGAATAGTGCTTGTACTTCATACCCGGAGAGGCTACCTTCTCGCCCTCCCCTACCTCGCTGAGTATAGCAGGGTCGATGACGACCTCGCCGCACACCTCAAGGAGCATTTCCCTCGTGACAGCGCCCGGACGCAGTATCCTCACCGAATCCTCGCCGTCGAAGGAGATAACTGTTGATTCCACGCCGAATTCGGACTGTCCGCCGTCTACCACAGCTGCTATCCTGCCGTTCATGTCGCGCATGACGTGCTCGGCTGAGGTAGGGCTCGGCAAGCCGGACCTGTTCGCGGACGGAGCCGCTATCGCGCAGCCCGACTGCTCGATTATGCTGTGCATCACAGGGTGCGACGGCACACGTATGCCTACGGTATCGAGCCCGCCCGACGTCACCAATGGTATGCGGTCGTTTTTGGGCATGACCATAGTGAGCGGTCCGGGGGTGAATCGCTCTGCCAGCTTATACGCGAGGTCGGG
>CAMHBN010000282.1 GCA_946183385.1 uncultured Ruminococcus sp. | reverse complement strand
ATCGTTGCTCACCTGAATCTTCCCAGCGTAAAGTCAAGCATTGACATCAAGTACACCTTCTATCCCGACGCTACGACCAACATCGAATTCTCGTTCGACCCGACAGGCTCGGGACTGGGCAATCTCCTCAGAGTCGGCTCGATGATGACTCTGCCTGCGGGCTCGGAGGACGTTACATGGTACGGCTACGGCACCGAGACCTTCAACGACAGAATGACAAACGGCAGAATGGGCGTATGGAGCAATACCGTTTCGGGTATGTTCTTCCCGTACCTCAAGGCTGACGACACAGGCACGATGCAGGAGGTAAAGTGGGTATCCGTAAAGAACAGCAAGTCTGAAAATTCAGTCCTCATCACAGCGGACAGTCCGCTTGAAATGAGCGCACTCCACTTTACTCCCAACGACTTACAGGGAGCCGACCACCCCTACAAGCTCAAACCCCGCAGCGAGACCATACTCAGCCTCAACTACGGCTCAATGGGTACTGGCTCCGCTACCTGCGGACAGGCAACGCTCGAGAAGTACCGCCTGAAGTCAAACGTTAAGTACAGCTGGAGCTACACTATCGTTCCCATTTCTTCAAGTCTCACAGGCAAGGATATCTCGGACACAGCGGCTAAGCTCCGCTCCGACGGCACATCCATTCAGGACAAGAGCCAAAACAAGATAGTGGTTCCCGTAACAGGCTCTGCTCAGCTCAAGTCCACGACCGACGGCAACTCTGTATCGGGCTCGGTCTCGATACCTCAGAGCGACGCCATCGACAAGGCTCTCAGCGGCAACAACTCGTTCACAGTCGAGGCTAACTTCGTTCCCACAGGTGACCCCGAGTTCAACATGATCGCCAGCAAGGGCGACCACTCGTTCGGACTCAGGACAGAGAAGAACACGCTCTACTTCTTCATCTACGCAGGCGGAGAGTGGCGCTCGGTATCCTGCGAGAGAAGCACATCATCCGACTGGATAGGCAAGAAGCACCAGATAGCAGGCATCTACGACGCCGAGAACAATATGCTCCGTATCTACTGCGACGGCAAGATGATGGCGGAGAAGGCTACAGGTACAACAGGCGGCGTGGCTACATCGGGCTACAACCTCACGATAGGCAAGTGCCCCGAGACTAACCGCGGCTCTGCTGCCGACTTCTACGAGCTGAGGGTATACAGCAAGGCTCTCAGCGCGACTGAGCTCGCTTCGCAGAACACAGCTTCACCGACTTACGGTCCCGACGACAAGTGCGTACAGCTCTGGCTCGACTTCGATAACATCGCAGAGAACGTCGAAGAGCCCGACGAGCCCGACCCGCCGACGCCTTCGCTCCTCGGCGACGCCAACCTCGACGGCAAGGTAACTATCGCAGACGCGACGGCTATCCTCCAGTCGATAGGCAACAAGGACAAGTACGCTCTCAGCGACGAGGCTAAGCTCAACGCTGACTGCTGCAACCCCGGCGACGGTATCACAGCGAGCGATGCTCTCGCGATACAGAAGCTCGACGCGGGACTTATCACAAAGCTTCCCGATGTAAGCGAATAACAGCTATCCGACAAAGCCCGTGAGTTTTCACGGGCTTTGTCAAATTCAGAATCAAGCATTTGTTATAGTTTTAAGTTATATGGTACAAACAGAAAAACCGTTATCATAGGGAAACAAACATAGTAAATTCTTCCTTTTATGTTATAATATTATCAATCAATGTGAAAGGAAGCTGAATATGCTTGAACTGAAAAATATCTCCTTCAATATAGACGACGTCGACGGGAAAAGCGAGATTATACGCGATATCTCCCTCACCGTACCCGATAACAGATTCGTTGTCATCACAGGTCCGAACGGCGGCGGAAAGTCCACGCTTGCTCGCCTTATCGCGGGCATACACCCGCTCACGTCGGGCAATATCATCTTCGACGGCACCGATATCACAAATATGTCCATCACCGACCGCGCCCGCATGGGTATAGGCTTCGCATTCCAGCAGCCTGTCCGCTTTAAGGGTCTGACCGTGCTCGACCTGCTCAGGATAGCCTCGGGCAGCAAGATAAGCGTCGGCGAAGCCTGCGACTACCTCTCGGAGGTCGGGCTCTGCGCGAAGGAGTACATCGACCGCGAGGTCAATGCGTCGCTGTCGGGCGGTGAGCTCAAACGTATCGAGATAGCGACTATTCTCGCCCGCGACGTGAAGCTTGCGGTGTTTGACGAGCCCGAAGCAGGCATCGACCTGTGGAGCTTCAACAACCTCATCCGCATATTCGAGAAGATGCGGCAGTCCGACAAGAACAGGACTATCCTCGTCATTTCGCATCAGGAGCGTATCCTCAACATCGCCGACGAGATAATCGTTCTCGCCGACGGAAAGATACTCAAGCAGGGCAGCAGGGACGAGATACTCCCCGACATAATCGGCACTCAGTACGCATCGGGCGTGTGCTCGCGAATCGAATAAGGAGGCTGTAATACGATGAATATTGATACTATCCAGCAGAGACTTCTCGAGGAAGTTGCAGACCTCCACGATGTTCCCGAGGGAGCATACAACCTCCGCGCGAACGGCAAGTCCGTCGGCAGGAACACGACCGCGAACATAGATATTCAGTCCAAGCCCGAGGGCAACGGCATAGACATCCGCATCAAGGACGGCACCACAAACGAGAGCGTGCATATCCCCGTAGTTCTCAGCGAGAGCGGCATAAAGGAGACCGTGTACAACGACTTCTTCATCGGCGAGAACTGCGACGTCCTCATAGTTGCGGGCTGCGGCATCGACAACTGCGGCAATCAGGACTCGCAGCACAACGGCATACACCGCTTCTTCGTGGGAAAAAACTCGCGTATCCGCTACGTCGAGAAGCACTACGGCTCGGGAGACGGCAGCGGCAAGCGTATCCTCGACCCCGTGACAGAGGTCTATATGGAGGAGGGGAGCACCGTCGAGATGGAGATGGCTCAGATAAAGGGTGTTGACTCCACCGAGCGCACCACCCTCGCGGAGCTGAAGGAGGGCGCAAAGCTCGTAGTGCGCGAGCGCCTGATGACCCACGGCGAGCAGCACGCCCTGAGTGTGTACAAGGTAAGCCTCAACGGTGACGGTTCAAGTGCGGACGTCGTTTCGCGCTCCGTTGCGAG